>NZ_JARAVO010000028.1:0-54346 GCF_033792805.1 Streptomyces sp. PA03-1a | reverse complement strand
CTCCCCCCCCCCAGGTCTCCCCCCACCAGCAGTCGGCACTTGAGCGATAGGGCCCCACCTCTATGAACTCACGTCAGCGTCGCGGCGTCGTCCTCCTCGTGGTCTCCGCGCTGTGCGCGCTCGCCGCCTTCGCCGGTGTCGTCACCGTCATCGGGGACGCCCGCTCCCAGGTCGGGCCGAAGGTGACCGCGTACCGGCTGGCCGCGGACGTGCCCGCGTACGAGGCGGTCGGCCGCGCCCAACTGCGGGAGGTCCGGATGCCCGAGCGCTGGCTGCCCGTCACCGCCGTCCGCGACGTCGGCCAGCTCGACGGCAAGATAGCCGCCGTCCCCCTGCACCGGGGCTCCCTGCTGCAGACGGACATGGTCGCCGAGCGGCCCGCGCTGCGGGCCGGGCAGATGGAGATCGCGATCATGATCGACGCCGAGACCGGGGTCGCCGGGAAGATCACCCCGGGGGCGAGGGTCAACATCTTCGCCACCTTCGCCCCGCGCAGGGACACCGACCCCGAGGTCTCGAAGATCATCGTCGCGGGCGCCCGGGTCATCGACGTCGGCCAGATCAAGGCCTTCGACACCGGCGGCGACAACCGCCGGGTCAGCAGCCAGGGAGTCCCCATCACCTTCGCCCTCGGCGCCGCCGACGCCCAGCGGGTCGCCTTCGCCGAGTCCTTCGCCCGGCACGTACGCCTCGCCCTCGTCGCCCCGGGGGACGCGACCGCCCCCTCCGAACGGGACCGCACCTACACCCTCGCCGGTGACGGAGCCGCCTCGTGACCGGCGTCCGCATCCTGTCGGGCACCCCCGACCCCGACACCGCCCGCGCCCTGACCGGGGTCCTCCACCAGCTGCCCGGAGCCGAACCCGGGCCCGCGCTGCCGGACTCCACCACACTGCTGGACGTCCTCGCCCGCGCCGCCGGGACCGGGGTCGACGAACTGCCCGAGGTCGTCGTCGTCCACGACCGCATCACCCCGGTGCCCGCGCTCGAGGTCATCCGCGAGATCGCGCTGCGCTTCCCCGCGGTCGGCGTCATCCTGCTCACCGCCGACCCGAGCCCGGCCGTCCTGTCCGGCGCCATGGACGCCGGCGCGCGCGGTGTCGCCGGGGTGCCCCTGTCGTACGACGAACTCGGCGCCCGCGTCGAGGCGGCGGCCGCCTGGGCGGCCGGCGTTCGGCGCCACCTCAGCCCCCAGCAGCCCGCGCTGCCCGCCGTCCCCGGGGGCAGGCTGGTCGCCGTGGCCGGAGCCAAGGGCGGGGTCGGCACCACCGTCGTCGCCGTCCAGCTCGCCCTCGCCGCGCAGGCCGCCGGCAAGTCCACCGCCCTGGTCGACCTCGACCTCCAGGGCGGCGACATCGCCTCCTACCTCGACGTCCAGTTCCGCCGCTCCGTCGCCGACCTCGCGGACATCGCCGACGTGACCACCCGCGTACTGCAGGACGCCATGTACGTCCACGAGTCCGGGCCCGCGCTGCTGCTCGCCCCCGGCGAGGGCGAACGCGGCGAGGAGGTCACCGACCGTGCCGCCCGGCACGTGCTGCACGCCCTCCGGCAGCGGTACGAGGTCGTGGTCGTCGACTGCGGCACCCAGATGACCGGCGCCAACGCGGTCGCCGTCGAGACCGCGGACACCGCCCTGCTGGTGACCACGCCCGACGTGGTCGCCGTGCGCGCCGCCAAGCGCATGGTGCGCATGTGGGACCGGCTGCAGATCCGCAAGCCCCAGGACGTCGTCGCCACCGTCAACCGGTACACCCGGGGCAGCGAGATCCAGCCCTCGCTGATCGCCCGCATCACCGGCACCCGGATCGCCTCCGCCGTGGTCCCCGCCGCCTTCCGGGAACTGCAGGCGGTCGTGGACGCCGGACGGCTCCAGGACCTCGACAACCGCTCCACCGTCAAGCAGGGCGTGTGGACGCTCGCGGCGGAGATCGGCGTCTGCGGGCCCGGGCACGCGGTGCCGCCCCGCAGGAGCCGCCGCGGCCGCGGTGAACAGGGCCAGGTCACCCTGGAGACGCTGGGCATGACACCGCTGATCCTGCTGGTGCTCGTCCTGGTCTGGCAGGCGGTGCTGACCGGGTACACCTTCACCCTCGCCGGCCACGCCGCCGACCGGGCCGCCCGCGCGGCGGCGGTGGGGAAGGACGCCCAGGCGGCGGCGGCCGACGACCTGCCCGGCGCGTGGCAGATCGAGGACTTCGGCACCACGCACACCGACGGCATGGTCGGGGTGACGGTGGGCCTGCGGGTCCCGGTCCTCTTCCCGGGCGCGATCGACTTCCCGCTGACCGTCCACGGCCACGCCTCGGCCGTCGACGAAGAGGCGGGCACGCCGTGACGGCCCGGACCCGCCGCCAGCGCGACCGGGGCAGCGCCTCCCTGGAGTTCCTGGGGATGCTGCCGATCCTGCTGCTGATCGCCCTCGCGGGCGTGCAGCTGGGCCTCGCCGCCTACACCGCGGCCCAGGCCGGCACGGCCGCCCGCGCCGCCGCGCGCATGGCCGCGCTGCACGACCCTCCCGTGAGCGGCCCCGTCGCGGGCACGGAGGCGGTGAGCTCCTGGCTGCAGGACGGTACGCAGGTCAGCACCACCGGCGACACGGGGGACTCCGTGCAGGCGACGGCGACCGTGGAGATCCCGTCGGTGCTCCCGGGCCTCAGCCCGGGCTCCGTCACCCGGACCGCCACGATGCCCAGGGAGGACGACGAGGGGGCCGACGAATGAGCCTGCGCGACCGCATCGCCGCGAACGAGGACACCGCCCCGCAGACGCAGGAGGGCCACCTCGTCGCCGTCTACCGGGCCAAGCTCCTCCAGGAGATCGACCTCGCCGAGATGTCGGCGCTCGCCGCCGCCGAGCGCCGGGTGCGCCTGGAACGCGTCCTCGGCCACATCATCAGCCGCGAGGGACCGGTGCTCTCCACCAAGGAGCGCACCGGCATCATCCGCCGGGTCGTGGACGAGGCCCTGGGCCTGGGCATCCTCGAACCGCTGCTGGAGGACGCCTCCATCACCGAGATCATGGTCAACGGCCCGGACCGCATCTACATCGAGCGGGCCGGCCGGGTGGAGCCCGTCGCCGCCCGGTTCAGCAGCCCCGAGCAACTCCTGCAGACCATCGAGCGGATCGTGTCGACCGTCAACCGCCGGGTGGACGAGTCGAATCCGATGGTGGACGCCCGGCTGCCCTCCGGCGAGCGCGTCAACGTCATCATCCCGCCGCTGTCGCTGACCGGCCCGGTCCTCACCATCCGCCGCTTCCCCCGCGCGTACGCCCTGCACGAGCTGATCGGCCTCGGCACCCTCGACGAGCACATGCTGATGCTGCTCTCCGCCCTCGTGCGGGCCAAGTTCAACATCATCGTCAGCGGCGGCACCGGCTCGGGCAAGACCACCCTGCTCAACTCGCTGTCCGGGCTCATCCCGGACGGCGAGCGGATCATCACCGTCGAGGACGCCGCCGAACTCCAGCTCCAGCAGGAGCACGTCGTACGCCTGGAGAGCCGGCCGCCCAACGTCGAGGGCCAGGGCCGGATCACCATCCGCGACCTCGTGCGGAACTCGCTGCGCATGCGCCCCGACCGGATCATCGTCGGTGAGGTCCGCGGCGGCGAGACCCTCGACATGCTGCAGGCCATGTCCACCGGCCACGACGGTTCGCTGGCCACGGTGCACGCCAACTCGGCCGAGGACGCGGTGCTCAGGCTGCAGACGCTGGCCTCGATGTCGGAGGTGAAGATCCCCTTCGAGGCGCTCCGCGACCAGATCAACAGCGCCGTCGACGTCATCGTCCAGCTACGCCGCGACGTCGACGGCACCCGCCGGATCGCCGAGATCGCCGTGCTGTCCTCACGGGGACGCGACACCTTCCGGCTGACCAGCGCGACCCGCTTCCGCGCCGAGCCGATGGGGCCCGACCGGATCGTGCGGGGCTGGTTCCACCATCAGCCCGTACCGCGTCAACTGGCCGAACGCTTCCACCTGGCGGGCGAGTCCGTGCCGGCGGCCTTCGGGGTCGGCGAGACCGAGCTGGAGCTGTCGAGCAGGGAGGCGAAGTGAACACGCCAACGATGGCCCTGGCGGTGCTCGGCGTGAGCGGCCTCGCGCTGGTGCTGGGCGTCTGGGGCCTGCACGCCTGGAGCGGCGGTCGCGCCGACCGCGCCGCGCTCGTGGACCGGCTGGCCGACGTCCCGGCCGCGGAACGGCGCGCCGTGCCCTTCGCCGGGCTGGACCTGCGGGTCCGGCGCACCGCCTGGGGCCGCCGGCTGGCCGCGCGGCTCGCCGCCACCGGCACCGACCTGACGCCCGGGCAATTCACCGCGGCCGCCCTCGCGGTCGTCGGCGGCGCCTGGCTGGTCGCCGACATCGTGCTGGCCCCCTTCTTCGGACCGATCGCCGCGCTCCTGGCGGCCTGGGCGGTCAGCTCCTTCCTCGGCTGGCGACGACGGGTGCGCACCGAGCGCTTCATCGCCCAGCTGCCCGAACTCGCCCGCGTCCTGGCCAACGCCACGCAGGCAGGGCTCGCCCTGCGCACCGCCGTCGGCATGGCGGCGGAGGAACTGGAGGCCCCGGCGGGCGAGGAACTGCGGAAGGTCGCCGACGCCATGACGCTCGGGCACTCCATCGAGGACGCCATGGCCGAACTGCAGGAGCGGCTGCCCAGCCGGGAACTGGTGGTGCTGGTCTCCACGCTCGTCCTGTCGGCCCGGGCCGGCGGCTCGGTGGTGGAGTCGCTGCGGAACCTGACGGTGACCCTGGAGGAGCGCAAGGAGACCCGGCGCGAGATCCGTACCCAGATGTCGCAGGTCACGGTCACCGCGTACGCCGTTCCCGTCATCGGCGTCGGCTCGCTGCTGCTGCTCGACCGGATCATGCCGGGCTCGCTGAGCGCGATGACCGGCTCCGGGGCCGGACGGATCGCCGTGCTCGTGGCGCTCGGCCTGTACGTCGTCGGCTTCGCGCTCATCCGCCGCATGTCGCGGATCGACGTGTGAGGGGGGCGGGGGACCTGTGATCACCGTCGTGCTGGCCGCCGTCGCCGCCCTGGGAGTGGTGGGCGTCTGCTACGGCATCGGCCTCTACCGTTCCGAGGTCAAGCTGCCCAGCGACCTCCAACTGGCCCTGGAGGTGGGCCGGACCCGCACCACCAAGGTCGGCAACGCCGTCGACCGCCTCGGGATGCGCTGGGCGCCCCTGGTGCTGCGCCTCATGGGCCCCGCCCGGGTCAACCGGATCCGCACCCGCATCGACCACGCGGGCCACCCCTACGGCCTCACCGTCGACCGCTACGCCGCCCGCCGCGCCGTCTACGGCGCCCTCGGCGGCCTCGCGGCCCTGGTGCTCCTGCGGGCGGGCCACTGGTTCGCCGCCCTCCTGATGGTCGCCTACGGCCTGGGCTGGACCGACCTCGGCATCCGGCTCGCCATCCGCAGGCGCCGCGACGAGATCGAGCGCACGCTCCCGGACTTCCTCGACGTCCTCGCGGTGGTGGTGAGCGCCGGCCTCGGCTTCCGCCAGGCCCTCGAACGCGTCGCCTCCGTCTACAAGGGCCCCTGGAGCGACGAGATCCGGATCGCCCTGCGCCAGATGGACGTCGGCGTCAGCCGCCGTGACGCCTTCGACCAGCTGCGCAGGCGCAACGGCAGCGAGCAGGTCGGGCAGTTCGTCACGGCCCTGCAGCAGGGCGAGGAACTGGGCGCGCCCATCGCCCGCACGCTGCTCCAGATCGCCACGGACATGCGGCGCACCGAGGCCCAGAACGCCCGCCGCCGCGCGGCCCGCACCGTGCCGCGCGCGACGGGTGTGATCACCACGCTCCTCGTCCCCGCGACGATGATCCTGCTGATGACGGGCACGATCCTCGGGTCGCGCATCAACTTCGGTGACCTGCTGGGGTGATGGGGGTGACAGGGTTGTGAACGCATGTTCGGTTCGGGTGGTGGGTAGTGACCGGAGCCGCCATATTGGGTGCGGAGCCCACGGTCGCGGTGTACATTTGCAGCCGCAACCACATTTGCACCTGCAATCAGGCACGGATCGCGGCGGGTTGACCCGATGGGAGGCGGTGCGCCGTGGACCTCACCGGCACCGCAGCCGCCCGCGACGATAGCCAGACCCCGGCCGACGCAAGGGGCGCGGCCGGCGCACGTCACGTGACTACGGTTTGGGGCACGGAAGATGAGCAGGTGGGTTGTGAAACGACTGACCGCGCTGCGCACGCGCATGCGCGTCCGCGACGACTCGGGGCAGACGTCGTTCGAGTACCTGGGCATCGCGGTGGTGATCGCGGTCATCATCGGTGTGCTGGCGACCACGGACATCGGCAATGCGATAAGGACCGGCATCCTGGACAAGATCGCGGACATCGTCGGCGGCGGCTGAACCGGCGGTTCGACGGCGACGGCGGCCAGACGCTCGGCCTCTACATCGTGGCCGTCGCCGCCCTGTTCTTCCTCGCCTTCGCCTACTTCGCCGTGGGGCAGGCCGCCTCCGTCCGCAATACCGCGCAGACCGCGGCCGACGCCTCGGCGCTCGCGGCCGCACGGGAGGTCAGGGACAGTGTTCGGGAAGCCTTCCTCGATGCCTTGGAGGCGGGAGACCTGGACCGGCTCCGGGATCTGCTCGCTTTGAACGGGATGACGTCCGGCAACGCCTGCGGCGCGGCGGCGAACTACGCAGGTCAGAACAGTGCGGTCGTCGACGAGTGCAGCGTAGGCGGCCCGGGTGGTGCCACGGTCGCCCTTCACACTTCCGGAACAGTCGGCGAATCGGTCGTGCCGGGCACCGAGTCGATGCACGCGCGCGCTACCGCCACGGCGGTCGTCGAAAGCCGGTGCTCTGTCGACGACAAGGACGGTGACGCGATCACGTTCATCTGTGATGGGGACGAAGTGCCCGTGGACCCGACGGCCGACGATTTCGATCTGAACCTGGCGGAGTTCTTCTCCGTCCATCTCAGCGAGTGAGGAACGGGGGGCCGATGCGTATCCAGAAGCAAGGCCTGGCTGTAATCGTCGCCGTGGTCCTCGCCGCGGCACTGTCAGGGTGCGGCGGCGGTGACGGCGACGACAAAACTGCGGCCACGCCGTCCGCGAAGACGAGCGCGCCGGGCGGTTCGGACAAGTCGAGTGCCGCGCCCTCGGACGAGCCGACCCAAGTCCTGGCGCAGATGAAGGGTGAGAAAGACATCACGGTCACCCTGAACGAAGCAACTCGGGACTCGGGCGGATTCGTCACCGTCAAGGGCACGCTCACCAACGGAGGGGCATCGATCTTCAACGCCAGTTCCTGGGTGGGACCGGAGATGGCCGTCCAGAAATCCGGCGCTTCTATCGCCGGCGCCGTCTTGGTCGACTCGGTCGGCAAGAAGCGCTACTACGTGCTCCGGGACACCGAGGGCAAGTGCCTGTGCACGATGGGCCTCACCCTGATCAAGCCGGGCGAGACCCGGCCCCTCTTCGCGCAATTCCCGGCGCCGCCGGAAGGCACCACCGAGGTGGAGTTCCAGCTGCCGACGATGCCCCCGGCCAAGATCACGATCGCGGAGGGGTGAGCCGTGCCCCGTCCCCGTCCGCACCCCCGTCCCGGTGTCGCGACCGTGCTCGGCCTCGCGCTCGTGCTCACTCCGCTCACCGCCGCGAGCGCGCGGGCGGACGACGACCCGACGGCGCAGCCCACCCCGTCCGCGCCCACGAAGGTGGACGCGGCCGACCCGGACCTGCAACTGCCCGAGGGGGCGACGCTGGCGCCGCCCAAGGTGCTGGACATCGTCTCCGTGTCGGACGCGTCGTCCTCCGAGGACGCCTCGGCCGACGACGGCGAGGAGCGGCACGAGGAGTCGAACTCCTCGGTCACCTACGCCCTTCAGGCGGACGTCCTGTTCGGCAGGGACAGCGCCAAGCTGAACGCGACGGCCACCGCCCGGATCAAGGCCATCGCGTCCGACATCGATGCCAAGGACGTCACACAGCCGATCCGCGTGTTCGGCTTCACGGACAACCTGGGCTCGTACGAGCACGGCAAGGTGCTGTCCAAGAAGCGGGCCGACGCCGTCTACAAGATCCTGGCGGAGGAGCTCGGTTCGCTCGGCAACTCCGTCCACTCGTTCCAGGTGCGCGGGTACAGCGAGGACTACCCCATCGCCGACAACTCCACCGAGACGGGCCGCAAGCAGAACCGCCGCGTGGAGATCACGTTCCGTCCGTCGTAGCGTCGGGGGCCGCCGGTCAACCGAACGGCTCAACCACGTGGGTAAGGCGCGGCGACAGAGCCCTTGAATTCCGGGCCAAAGGTCCGGTGCTTTCCGTGACGGAGCGTATGCGGTGCGGATGTGGCGTCGGTGGACGAGTCGGCGCATTCGCGGCCATTCGGTCTAATCGCCCGGCGATCGAGCCACTTCTTCGAGGGAACCTTCACATCTCCCTCATGACCTTGGACCTGGAGAGCGGTTCCGGCGCGGTACCTTGGAATCCCCCCCCTCGGGCCGGTCCGCTCTCCCCCCCTGCGGACCGGCCCGTCTTCTTTCCCCCGCGTCTCACTCCGTCAGGAACGGCCGCACGCACGCCAGGAACAGGTCCGGCCGCTCGTTGTACGCCTCGTGCGCCGTGGGCAGGGTCGCGAACGTGGCGCCGGGCGGCAGCGAACGGCGGGCCCGGCGACCGTCGGTGAGCACGGGGAGCAGCGGATCGCGGCGGCCCCAGAGCAGCAGGACGGGCGGGACGACCCCCGGCAGGACGCCGCTCAGCCCGAATCCGGGCGCGGCGAAGGCGCGCCACAGGGCGCAGTGCACCGCGAGCCGGCCGGCGTCGGCACGGACGCCACGGGCGCGTTCGTACGTCGCGCGGGCGCTGCTCGTACGGAGCCGGCCCAGGTAGGCACGGGCCAGCGGGGCAATGAGGCGCGCGGCGCTGGACGGACGTCCCATCACGGCACGGCAGAACCAGCGGGTCACCGGGGTGAGCCGGGTGAAACCGGCCGGGTCGACCAGGACGAGCCCGGCCACCTGCGCCGGGCGGCGCTCGGCCAGCCGTACGGCGGCCCAGCCGCCCACGCTGTTGCCGACGACGTAGACGCGCGGCGCGCCGCCGCGCGCGATGGCGTCGAGGGCGCGCTCGGCCACGTCCGCGAGTCCATCGGGGGTGACGGAGTGCGGGGCGGCGGCGGTGGAGCGGCCGTAGCCGGGCCAGTCGAGGGCGAAGACCTCGCGTTCCGCGGCGAGTCCGGCCGCGACGGCTCCGTAGTCCCGGCTGTCGCCGGGGTTGGCGTGCAGCAGCAGCACGGGCGTGCGCGGGGTGCCGGTGGCCGGGGTGCCGAGGCGGTGCAGGGCGACGTCGCCCAGCGGGGTGGCGAGCACGGTGTGGCCCATGGCGGGAGCGTAGTGCCGGTGCGGCACCGCCAACGCTCCCTTCCCTGCGCCCGGTTGGGTGAGCTTCGGCACCCGCCCCGGCGGGAACCGACCGGGCGCGCCGGGTGTCTCCGTACGACAACGGGGGCGGTCGCCCCCGGCGCGACGACGGGGGATGTCGATGGAAGCCGCGATACCGGTGCTCTTTGTCGTGATGGCCGTACTGATCACGCTCGTACCGCTGGTGGTCGCGGTACGCGCGGGCCGTCGCGTGCTGTGGATACGGCGGGCCGTGCACGGCGGGCTCCGCGCCGAGGGGCGCTGTGTGCGGGTCTACACGACCGTGGGCTCGACGGGTGAGGGCCCGACCCACTCGCGGCAGCACTTCGTCTTCGAGTTCCGGACCGCCGACGGGCGCGACGTGCGCTTCGAGGACCCGGGGGCGCCGGGCACGACGATCGAGGGCGACCACCTGACGGTCGCCTACGTCCCCGAGGCACCCGAGCACGCGCTGGTCGTCCCGGCCGGCTACCGGGTGCCGTACGGCCAACTGGCGCTGACGCTGGTCTTCCTGGGGATCTTCCTGGCCGCGGGGATCCTGTTCCTCGTCATCGGCGCACAGTCCCCCGGCTTCCCCGGCTCCGCGGACTTCGGCGGCGGCGGGTTCTAGACGGCCGCCACGGCCGCCCGCAACGGACGGGACGAGGCAGGGGTCACGCCTGCGCCTCCACCGTCACCGCCGCCCCCGGCACCAGGCCCCACGCCGCCATCGCGCCGGCCTCCGCCTCCAGCACGTGACGGGCCCGCAGCCGCGGGCGGCCCAGCCGGCCGGGCGGCATGGTGCGGACGGCGAGGACCCGCAGGCGACGGTCGAGGTAGGCGACGTCGATGGCGAAGCGCATGCCCAGGGTGTGCACGCTCGCGGCGGGCGTGAGCAGCAGCGCCCCGCTGATCCCGGTTCGGCCCAGCAGCCCCCGGGTGCGGGCCCGGTAGGAGGCAGCGATCTCCAGCGGTATCCCCGCGCCGTCCGGCGTCACCGCGCCGTCCGTGCCGTGGCCGCCGGTGAGGTGCAGCAGCCCGGTCCCGTCGCGCCGGCGGTCACCCATGCGGCTCACGTCCCTTCGCGTGGTGCGCCCGTGTACGGTCGGGCCCGATGCATGTCTATCCGATCGCCGCGGCCGTCGTGTGGGGAACCGTCGCGGGGCTCGCCCTGCCGCGTCCGGCGTACCGGCTGTCCGTCGCCCCCGAGCAGCCCTGGCGGGCCCGGTGCCCGGCGGACGTGCCCTACCCGGCCGGCCGGCGCGGCTGGTGGGGGCCGGTGCGCAACGCCGGGAAGCCGGCCGCCGGATGGCGCTACGCCCTGGTGACCGCCGTGGTCAGCGCGGCCGTCGCGGCGGGCACCGGGCCGCGCCCCGAACTGACGGTGTGGCTGCTGCTCGTCCCGCTCGGAGTGCTGCTGGCCCGCGTCGACCTGACGGTGCTGCGGCTCCCGGACGTGCTGACGCTGCCCGCCGCCACGGGGACGGCGGCTCTGCTGGGGGCGGCCGCGCTGCTCCCGGGCCATGAGGGCTCGTGGCCCCGGGCGCTGCTGGGGGCGGCCGTGCTGGGGCTGTTCTACCTCGTGCTGCACCTGGTCAACCCGGACGGCATGGGCTTCGGCGACGTCAAGCTCGCCCCGACCGCGGGCATGGTCCTCGCCTGGTACGGGTGGGGGACGCTCGCCGCCGGCACCTTCGCGGCCTTCGCGCTGGGCGCCGTCACGGGCCTGGTGCTGCTGGCGGCCCGCCGCGCCGAGCGCCGTACGCCGCTGCCCTTCGGTCCGTTCATCCTGGCCGGCGCCCTGGCCGGACCGCTGCTGCCGTCCTGACCGGGGCGCCCGCCGACCTCACGCGTCGCTGCTGCGGGACCAGAGGTTGACGCCCGACTCGAGGGCGAACTCGTCGATCTCGGCGAGATCCTCGGCCGTCAGCGGGGCGGCACCCACCGCCGCGACGTTGGCCTCCAGCTGGGCGACGCTCGACGCCCCGATGAGCGCCGAGGTGATCCGCTTGTCGCGCAGCACCCAGCTCAGCGCGAGCTGCGCCAGCGACTGACCGCGCCGGGCGGCGATGCCGTTGAGGCCGCGCAGCCGCCGTACGACCTCGTCGGTGATCAGGGTGGGGTCGAGGGACTTGCCCTGGGCGGCCCGGGAACCCTCGGGGATGCCATTGAGGTACTTGTCCGTCAGCAGGCCCTGGGCCAGGGGGACGAAGGGGATGCAGCCCATGCCCTCCTCGTCCAGGACGTCCAGGAGACCGTCGTCCTCGACCCAGCGGTTGATCATGGAGTACGAGGGCTGGTGGATCAGCGCCGGGACGCCCATCTGGCGCAGCAGCGCGGCGGCCTCACGGGTGCGCTGCGCGCTGTAGGAGGAGATGCCGACGTAGAGCGCCTTGCCCTGCCGGACGGCGGACGCGAGGGCGCCCATCGTCTCCTCCAGCGGCGTGTCGGGGTCGAAGCGGTGCGAGTAGAAGATGTCGACGTAGTCCAGGCCCATCCGGTCCAGGGACTGGTCCAGCGAGGAGAGCAGGTACTTCCGGCTGCCCCACTCGCCGTACGGGCCGGGCCACATGTCGTACCCCGCCTTGGTCGAGATGACCAGTTCGTCGCGGTAGGGCCGGAAGTCCTGGGCGAGGATGGTCCCGAAGTTGCTCTCGGCGGAGCCGTAGGGCGGGCCGTAGTTGTTGGCCAGGTCGAAGTGCGTGACGCCGAGGTCGAAGGCGCGGCGCAGGATGGCGCGCTGCGAGTCGAGCGTGCGGTCGTCGCCGAAGTTGTGCCAGAGCCCGAGGGAGATCTCGGGGAGCTTGAGGCCGCTGCGGCCGGTACGGCGGTACGCCATCGCGTCGTAGCGCTCGTCGGCGGCGCGGTAGAGAGAACGAATATCCACAGAAGCGGTCCTATCACGACGGTGGTCCACAGCCCCGCACCCGGTTCGGCGGCCCGAGGGGAGGCGCAGTAGGGTGGCGAAGGGGTGACGACCGCAGGAGGGGCCCGCCAATGAATCTGCGCGACCTGGTACGTCTCAGGTTGACCGACCTGTACGCCCACCGTGTGGAGCGCCGGCTCGACCTGTCGCAGGGCCCCAAGCACATCGGCGTCATCCTCGACGGCAACCGCCGCTGGGCCAAGGCCGCCGCGCGGACGACCGAGCAGGGCCACCGGGCCGGCGCGGACAAGATCACCGAGGTCCTCGGCTGGTCCGAGGAGACCGGCGTCGAGGTCGTCACGCTCTGGCTGCTCTCGACGGACAACCTGGACCGCCCGGCGGAGGAACTCGTCCCGCTGCTCGGCATCATCGAGGACGCGGTCCGCGGGCTCGCCGCGACCGGCCGCTGGCGTGTCCACCACGTCGGCGCGAAGGACCTGCTGCCCGCCCGTACCCAGTCCGTCCTCAAGGAGGCCGAGCAGGCCACGGAGGGCGTCGAGGGCATACTCGTCAACGTCGCCGTGGGCTACGGCGGCCGCCAGGAGATCGCCGACGCGGTCCGCTCCCTCCTCCACGAGCACGCCGGCCGCGGCACGTCCATCGAGGACCTCGCGGAGATCCTCGACATCGACCACATCGCGGAGCACCTCTACACCCGCGGCCAGCCCGACCCCGACCTCGTCATCCGCACCTCCGGCGAGCAGCGCCTGTCGGGCTTCATGCTCTGGCAGAGCGCGCATTCGGAGTACTACTTCTGCGAGGTGTTCTGGCCGGCGTTCCGCAGGGTGGACTTCCTGCGGGCGTTGCGTGACTATGCGGCGCGGCACCGGCGCTTCGGGGCCTGAGCGCGGGCCCCGGCTCCCGGCGTCACCCGAACGGCCCTGCCGGGGAGAGATGCGCCACACCCGGCTTGCGGCGAACGGCCGAAGGGGCGGTGGCCGGATTACGTCCCGGCGACGGGGGCGCGAACATCGGGCGGCGGGGCGGCAAGGGTAGGGCCCGGGCCAACACCTGTCATATGCAGTCGCATAGGCCTCCACTTTCGAGGGAATAGACCCGTCAGACCGACATCCGGCCCATGGATGTCGGACAGAAGCGGACGGCACCTGGCCCGTCCGCCCGGGAGGCCCCTTGCTCACGGACGTGCCGTTGTCAACCCTTGACTCGGACGGCATTGACCGCGTCGACTCGAAGGGCCGTGGTCCGGCCCTTCTGGTCGGTCCCGGCCCTGTCCCGCGCGACGCCGTCGCACCCCGACCTCTTCCGAGGGGGTTCGTCCACACGTGGTGACCAGCAAGAATCGCCGTGAGCACGACCGGCGCACTTACGTACTCGACACCAGCGTGCTGCTTGCCGACCCGCATGCCCTCCTCCGCTTCGATGAGCACGAGGTGGTCCTGCCGGTCGTGGTGGTGACCGAGTTGGAAGCCAAGCGCCACCACCCCGAGCTCGGCTACTTCGCCCGCCAGGCGTTGCGGCTGCTCGACGAGTACCGGATCCGGTACGGGCGGCTGGACGCACCCATCCCGATCGGCGAGCTGGGCGGCACCCTGCGCGTCGAGCTGAACCACTCGGACCCGGGCGTGCTGCCCGCGGGGTTCCGCCTGGGCGACAACGACTCGCGGATCCTCGCGGTGGCCCGGAACCTCCAGGCCGAGGGGTACGACGTCACCGTCGTCTCCAAGGACCTGCCGCTGCGCGTCAAGGCCTCCTCCGTCGGCCTGCTGGCCGAGGAGTACCGGGCCGAGCTGGCGATCACCTCCGGGTGGACGGGGATGCACGAGCTGCAGGTCTCGGCCCAGGAGGTGGACGACCTCTTCCAGGAGGAGACGGTCGACGTGCCCGACGCGGCCGGGCTCCCGGTGCACACCGGTCTGGTGCTGCAGTCGGACCGCGGCAAGGCGCTCGGCCGGGTCACGGCCGACGGCCGGGTCCGGCTGGTGCGCGGCGACCGGGAGGCCTTCGGCATCCACGGCCGCAGCGCCGAGCAGCGGATCGCGCTGGACCTGCTGCTCGACCCGGACGTCGGCATCGTGTCGATGGGCGGCCGGGCCGGCACCGGCAAGTCGGCGCTGGCGCTGTGCGCGGGGCTGGAGGCGGTGCTGGAGCGTCAGCAGCACCAGAAGGTCATGGTCTTCCGGCCGCTGTACGCCGTGGGCGGTCAGGAGCTCGGCTACCTGCCGGGCACCGAGGCGGAGAAGATGAGCCCGTGGGCCCAGGCGGTCTTCGACACCCTGGGCGCGGTGACGTCGAAGGAGGTCATCGAGGAGGTCGTGGCGCGCGGCATGCTGGAGGTCCTGCCCCTCACGCACATCCGGGGCCGCTCCCTGCACGACGCCTTCGTGATCGTCGACGAGGCGCAGTCCCTGGAGCGCAACGTCCTGCTGACCGTGTTGTCCCGTATTGGGCAGAATTCCCGGGTTGTCCTGACTCATGACGTCGCCCAGCGCGACAACCTGAGGGTGGGTCGGTACGACGGAGTGGTCGCCGTCGTCGAGAAGCTCAAGGGCCACCCGCTGTTCGCGCACATCACCCTGACCCGCTCCGAGCGCTCGCCGATCGCCGCGCTCGTGACGGAGATGCTGGAGGACGGGCGGGCGTAACAGACGAGTTGGACGGTCCGCTAGGCTGCTGCGCCGCGAGGGCGCAGCAGCCTAGCGCTGTGTCCGGAGGCTACGGATGCGTAACGGAAATTTCCGTGGCCCACGTGGCGTGTGAGCTTTGACACGCAACGGGGAATTGCGTGGACGCGTCCGGCTACGGCAGGCTGTCGGTTCTGTCAGGCCCCCGCCCTCGGCACACCCGTACCCGCAAACGTACGGAACCTCAGAACTGAACAGCGTTCGCCGTGGGCCGCCCGAACCGAATCAGCGGACTCCCGCCCCGTCGGGGGAGCCGCACCGGGCCAGTGCTTCTGTGACCGGTGCAGCAGGAAGCCAGTGCGAAGGGGCACGATCGCGTCCGTGAGGTCACCAAGCGGGCGACGCTGGAAGGAAACCGTGTGAGCCGGATCTCGGTCCGGGGATTCGCGGTGGCTTCGGCCACTGCGGTCACCACTGTGGGCGCCGTCGTCGGTGTCGCCTCCGGTAGCGAGGGTGTCGTACAGCCCGTCGCCGCCGCCGATGCGACCACCGTCCTCGCGGACATACCCGCTGGGCAGCAGGTCCAGCAGGCTTCCCTCACGCAGCAGGTGCAGGCGCAGTCCGACGCCGCCGACGCCGGCGCGAAGAAGGCCGCCGAGGAGGCAGCGCGCAAGCAGGCCGCCAAGGACGCCTCCGCCCGGAAGAAGGCGGAGGAGAAGGCCGAGGCCGACCGCAAGGCCAAGGAGGCCTCCCGCGCCGCGGAGCGCGCCGCGCTGGTCGTGAAGGCCTCGTACACGGTCTCCGAAGTCCAGGCCATGGCCCAGGGCCTCATAGGCGACGCCTCCCAGTACCAGTGCTTCTCCAACATCGTCACCCGTGAGAGCGGCTGGAACTACACCGCGACGAACGCCTCTTCCGGCGCCTACGGTCTCGTCCAGGCCCTGCCCGGCTCCAAGATGGCCTCCGCGGGCGCCGACTGGCGCACCAATCCCGGTACCCAGATCAAGTGGGGCCTCAACTACATGAACAGCCGGTACGGCAGCCCCTGCGGTGCCTGGTCGTTCTGGCAGGCCAACCACTGGTACTAGGCCGTACATCCACAAATCGCCGACGAGCCCCCGACCCCTTGAGGGATCGGGGGCTCGTTGCGCGTACGGTGGTGCGGACGGACAGGCCGGGGGGCGGGGGACAGGGGAAGCGATGTCGGAGAAGCGCCAATGGGGCTCCGGGCTGGCGGCGGAGCTCGCCAAGCTCGCCGGGAGGCTGGAGGAACAGCGCCGGGCCGCGGCCGCGGGCGCCCGCGAGGAGGCCCGCCGTCAGGAGGAGCAGGCCGCGCGCCGGTACCCGGCGCGCACCTCCGGCCCCGGCGACCCGGTCGCCCGGGTGCCGTGGAGCATGCGGGTCGCGGCCGAACTCGGCTGGCGGCTGCTGGTGCTGGCCGGCACGGTCTGGGTGCTGATGCGGGTGATCGGCACCATACAGCTGGTCGTCCTCTCCTTCGTCGCCGCGCTGCTGATCACCGCGCTGCTGCAGCCCTTCGTGGGCCGGCTGAAGCGGTTGGGGGTGCCGCGCGGGTTCGCCACGGCCATCGTCTTCATCGGCGGCTTCGTGATGATGGGCCTGGTCGGCTGGTTCGTGGTCTGGCAGGTCATGGAGAACATCGACAACCTCTCCAACAGCCTCCAGGACGGCATCACCGAACTGAAGCGCTGGCTGCTCAACAGCCCGTTCCACGTGACCGAGGACCAGATCAACCAGATCGCCAAGAACCTCCAGGAGGCGATCGGCACCAACTCCAAGGCGCTGACCGACGCCGGGCTGCAGGGCGTCACCGTCGTCGTGGAGATGCTCACCGGCATCCTCCTGGCGATGTTCAGCACGCTCTTCCTGCTCTACGACGGCCGGAACATCTGGAACTGGTTCCTCAAGCTCTTCCCCGTGGACGCCCGCGACGGCCTCGGCGGCGCGGGGCCGCGCGCCTGGCGCACGCTCACCCTCTACGTGCGCGGCACGGTGATAGTGGCCCTGATCGACGCCATCTTCATCGGCATCGGCATCGGCATCCTCGGGGTGCCGATGGCGGTGCCGCTGGCCGTCATCATCTTCCTCGCCGCGTTCGTCCCCCTGGTCGGCGCGGTCGCCTCAGGTGTCATCGCGATGGTGGTGGCGCTGGTGACGGAAGGTCCGTTCACGGCGCTGATGGTGCTGGTGGTGGTCCTGCTGGTGCAGCAGATCGAGGGCCACATCCTGCAGCCGTTCATCCTGGGCCGGGCGGTGCGGGTGCATCCGCTCGGCGTGATCCTGTCGGTGGCCGCCGGTTCGCTCATCGCGGGGATCGGCGGGGCGGTCGTGGCCGTACCGCTGGTCGCGGTGACCAACACCGTGGTCGGCTACCTGCGGGCCCACTCCCGGGAGGCGGCGATGGCCGACGAGCCCGCACCGCACGGCGCGACGGCCGCCGAGGTGGCGCCGGTCGGTGCGCGGGGACTCCCCGACGCCACGCCGGGGGAGACCGTCTGACGGTGTGACCACCCGGTGCCGCGGCCGCCCCTCGGGGCGGCCGCGCGCGTGTGCGCTCCCGGAAATCGCACCGTGACCGGTGCGTCACACAGTGCGCCTAACGTCGCGTCATGGCGGACATATTTGACGCGTACGCGTTGGCCGACGCGTGGGACGAGATGTTCGAGCGGCCGGGTGTGGTCAGGACCGCCTATGAGCCGGTACTGGCCGCCCTGCAGCCCATGGAAGCGGCCGAGCTGAGGTTCCGGGCGGACCAGATGGCCCGTTCGTTCACGGACCGCGGGGTCACCTACGCCTTCGCGGGGGAGGAGCGGCCCTGGCCGCTCGACCTCGTCCCGCGGGTCCTCGACGCCCTGGAGTGGGACCTGGTCCAGCGCGGGGTGATCCAGCGGGTAAGGGCGCTGGAGGCCTACCTCGCCGACGCCTACGGCCCGGCCCGCGCCTTCGAGGACGGCGTCGTCCCCTGGCGGCTGCTGCTGCAGTCCCCGCACTTCCACCGGGCGGCGCACGGCGTCGAGCCCCCGAACGGGGTGCGTGTGCACGTGAGCGGGATCGACCTCGTCCGGGACGAACAGGGCGCGTTCCGGGTCCTGGAGGACAACGTGCGCGTCCCCTCCGGCGTCAGCTACGTCATCGAGAACCGGCGGGCGATGACCCGGATGTTCCCCTCCCTCTTCGCGGAGCAGCCGGTGCGTCCGGTGGACGCCTACGGCCAGCGGCTGCTGGCGGCGCTGCGTGCCGCCGCGCCCGCGGGGGTGACCGACCCGCAGGTCGTCGTGCTCACCCCGGGACCGAGCAACGCCGCGTACTTCGAGCACGCACTGCTGGCCCGGCTGATGGGGGTGCAACTGGTCCAGGGGGACGACCTGGTGTGCTCCGGCAACCGGGTGTGGATGCGGACGACCCGCGGCGAGGTGCCGGTCCACGTCGTATACCGCCGGCTCGACGACGACTTCCTCGACCCGCTGCACTTCCGGCCGGACTCGGTGATCGGCTGCCCGGGCATCCTGGGCGCCGCGACGGCCGGGAACGTCACCCTCGCCAACGCCGTGGGCAACGGGATCGCCGACGACAAACTGCTCTACACCTACGTCCCCGACCTGATCCGCTACTACCTCGGTGAGGAGCCCGTCCTGCCCAACGTCGAGTCCTTCCGGCCCGACGAGCCCGGCCGGCTGGAGGCCGTCCTCGACCAGATCGACCAGCTCGTCGTCAAGCCGGTCGACGGGGCGGGGGGTTCCGGCATCGTCATCGGGCCCGCCGCCGACGCCGCGACCCTGGAGCGGACCCGCAAGGCGGTGGCCGCCGACCCCCGGGGCTGGATCGCCCAGCGCCCGGTCGCCCTGTCGACCTCGCCGACCTTCGCCGACGGCGGGGTCGCCCCGCGCCACATCGACCTGCGGCCCTTCGCCGTCAACGACGGGGACGAGATCTGGGTGCTGCCCGGCGGCCTCACCCGGGTCGCCCTGCGGGAGGGCAACCTCATCGTCAACTCCAGCCAGGGCGGCGGCTCGAAGGACACCTGGGTACTGGCGCCGGCGCGCCGGTCCGCCGAGGCCTTCGGCGGGCCGCCGGAGCAGGACGCGGCGGAGGCGGAGGGCGCGGCGGCCGTGCCGCCGTCGGTGGCCCCGCGCCACCTCGGACCCGGCGGCGGCCGTGGTCCGTCCGAGCAGGAAGGAGCCCAGCAGCAGTGACGGCACCGACGGCACCGACCGGACCGGCAGGAGGCACGGCGATGAACGACATCATCCTCTCCCGCATCGCGGAGGCGCTGACCTGGACCGGCCGCTACGTCGAGCGCGCCGACGCCACCGCCCGCATCCTCGACGCCTACCTGCACCGGTTGCTGGAGGACCCCTGGCGGGACGAGGACGCCGCGTGCCGATCGCTGTACGCGATCCTCGGCTTGTCCGCCCCGGGCGACCAGCCCTGCGACATGGACCAGGTGATGGACGCCCTCGCCTTCGACGCGCGCAGCCCAGGCTCCATCGAGGGGGCGCTCGGCGCCGCCCGCGCGAACGCACGCAGCGCGCGCGAGGCGATCTCCTCCGACATGTGGCAGTGCCTCAACTCCACCTGGCATGCCCTGGGCGAGCAGCGCCGCGCCGCGCGCCGCACCGGTCCGTACGCCTACCTGGACCTCGTACGCCGCAGGGCGGCCCTCTTCGCCGGGCTCACCGACTCCACGATGAGCCGGGACGACAGCTGGCGCTTCATGGTGCTCGGCCGGAGCCTCGAACGCGTCGACATGACCGTACGGTTGCTCGCGGTGCGGGTCCTGGACGCCGCGCACGCCCCCGACTGGCCGACGCTGCTCAGTGCCAGCGGCGCGGACGAGGCCTTCGCCCGGGTGTACGGAGGATTCGGGGACACCGCGCGGGTCGCGGAGTTCCTGCTGCTGGACCGGGACTTCCCGCGCAGCGCGCTGCATGCGCTCACCACCGCCGAGGACTGCCTCACGGAGCTGGGCAGACCCCGGCACGACCCGGCCCGCCGACCCATCGGGCGTATGCGCACCCGGCTGGAGTACCTGGACTCCGGCAGCCTGGAGGAGGCGCTGCCGCTGCTGCTGCGCGACCTCCAGCAGGCGTGCATGGCCTCGGCCGAGGCTGTGGCGGAACGGTTCTTCCCCTACCAGGGCGCCATGGCGTGGGCGCAGGAAGGAGCGTGAGCGCGATGGCCCGCAGACTGCGCATCCGGCACGAGACCCGGGTCGGCTACTCCGAGGCGGCGGTCTCCTCCCACAACGAGGTCCGCATGACCCCGCTCACCCTGCCCCGCCAGACGACCCTCGACGCCCGGGTCACCGTCAGCCCGGCGACCACCACCTGGTCGTACTGGGACTACTGGGGCACCCAGGTCACCTGCTTCGACCTGACGGAACCGCACGCGGACCTGGTCATCACCGCGGTCTCGCTGGTCGAGACCGCGCCGCCGGCACCGCTCCGCACCCCGGCCGGATGGCCGGAGATCGCCGGACGGGCCGCGGCGACGCGGCTGCTGGAGCACATCGCGTCCACGCCGCGGACCTGCGTCGCCCCCGAGGTCACCGGCGCCGTCCGGGACGCGGTGGCGGGGCTCGACCCCCATGAGGCGGCGGTCGCGGTGGCGGAGTCGGTTGCCGACCGGGTGGCGTATGTGCCGGGCGCCACCGCGGTCCACACCTCCGCGCAGGAGGCCTGGGAGCAGGGCGCCGGCGTCTGCCAGGACATCGCCCACCTGACGGCCGGGCTGCTGCGCGGCATCGGGCTGCCCACGCGGTACGTGTCGGGCTACCTGCACCCGGACCGCGAGGCCGGTCTGCACCGGGCCGTCGCCGGGCAGAGCCACGCCTGGGTCGAGTACTGGGCGGGGGAGTGGTACGGCTACGACCCCACGAACCGCTGCCGCGCCGACGAGTCCCACGTCGTGGTGGGCCGAGGCCGCGACTACGGGGACGTCACACCGCACAAGGGCGTCTACCGCGGCGCCGCCAGCGGACCGCCCCGGGTCACGGTGGAGTTCACGCGGCTGGCCTGACGCGGGACGGCCGAAGGGCCCGGCTCCCCCGAAGGGTGGCCGGGCCCCAGGAGCACGCGTCACGCGCCGGCGAGGACCGCCTCGGCGTCCAGGGTCGCCGCGACCGCCTGCACGACGGCGGCGATCTTGAAGGCTTCCTGGACCGTCTCGCGCTCGACGCCCGCCTTGCGCAGCACCTGCTCGTGCGAGTCGAGGCACATCCCGCAGCCGTTGATCGCCGAGACCGCCAGCGACCAGAGCTCGAAGTCGGTCTTGTCGACGCCCGGGTTGCCGATGACGTTCATCCGCAGACCGGCCCGCAGGTTGCCGTACTCCGGGTCCGACAGCAGGTGCCGGGTCCGGTAGTAGACGTTGTTCATCGCCATGATGGCGGCGGCGGCCTTGGCGGCCTGGTACGCCTCCGGCGAGAGGTTCTCGCGGGCCTCGGGCTCCAGCGCGCGCAGCACGACGGCCGAGCGCGAGGCGATGGCGGTGGCCAGCACCGTGCCCCACAGCTGCTGCTGGGTGAGGAGTCCCGTGTCCTCGGCGTTGCCGATCACGGAGCCCAGGTTGAGCTTGAGGTCCTTGGCGTAGTCCGGCAGCGCGGACTTCAGCTCATCGAGCGCCACGGTCACTCACCGGCCAGCAGCTTGACGACGTCGAGGGTCTCGTCGCCCTTCTTCCAGTTGCAGGGGCACAGCTCGTCCGTCTGCAGCGCGTCGAGGACCCGCAGGACCTCCTTGGGGTTACGGCCCACGGAACCGGCGGTCACCATGACGAACTGGATCTCGTTGTTCGGGTCGACGATGAAGGTGGCGCGCTGGGCGACGCCGTCCTCGCCGAGGATGCCGAGGTCGGTGCACAGCTCGCGCTTGATGTCCGACAGCATCGGGAAGGGCAGGTCGCGCAGGTCGTCGTGGTCCTTGCGCCAGGCGTGGTGCACGAACTCGGAGTCGACGGAGAAGCCGAGGATCTGCGCGTCACGGTCGGCGAACTCGTCGTTCAGCTTGCCGAACGCCGCGATCTCCGTCGGGCAGACGAAGGTGAAGTCCTTCGGCCACGCGAAGTAGACCTTCCACTTGCCCTCGTACGACTTGTGGTCGATCTGGGCGAAGGCCTTCTCGGGGTCGAGGTCCACACAGGCGGTCAGTTCGAACGTGGGGAACTTGTCACCGACGGTGAGCACGCGCACTCCTAGGGAGGGTCGGGACCCGGGCGCGGGGTGGCCGCACGGTCCCTCGATGGGTCCCGCTCACCCTGCCATGAGGTCATTGATCAGTGAAATCGCCCCGGCGGGTCGCATTGATCGGAAGCCCTTATCGACGAGTGAGGCTCCGGCGTGCCGCTGCGCAGAGTGACCGGCACCACAGGGGGCGGACGGCCGCCCGGCCCCGTCGGTCATTGATCGCGTACGCAACTAGACTGGAGGTCGTTGATCGGAGGCGGTTATCAGTAGTCAGCGCGGCAGCCAGCGCCAGCCGAGCCTTTCCCAGCTGCGGGCCTTCGCGGCCGTCGCCGAGCACCTGCACTTCAGGGACGCGGCCGCGGCGATCGGCACGAGCCAGCCGGCGCTGTCCGGGGCGGTCGCCGCGCTGGAGGAGGCGCTCGGGGTGGTGCTCGTGGAGCGCACGACCCGCAAGGTGCTGCTGACCTCGGCGGGGGAGCGCCTCGCGGTCCGGGCGCGGGCGGTGCTGGGAGCGGTCGGCGACCTGCTCGACGAGGCGGAGGCGGCGCGCGCGCCCTTCACCGGGGTGCTGCGGCTCGGGGTGATCCCGACGGTGGCGCCCTACCTGCTGCCGACCGTGCTGCGGCTGGCGCACGACACGTACCCGGAGCTCGACCTGCAGGTGCACGAGGAGCAGACGTCCTCGCTGCTGGACGGCCTCACGGCGGGCCGGCTGGACCTGCTGCTGCTCGCCGTACCGCTCGGTGTCCCCGCCGTCGCCGAACTGCCGCTATTCGACGAGGACTTCGTCCTGGTCACCCCGCGCGACCACTGGCTGGCCGGACGGATGGACATCCCCCGCGAGGCCCTGCGGCAGTTGGACCTGCTGCTGCTGGAGGAGGGGCACTGCCTGCGCGACCAGGCGCTGGACGTCTGCCGGGAGGCGGGCCGCACCGAAGGGGCGACCGCCACCACGACCGCGGCGGGGCTGTCCACGCTGGTGCAGCTGGTGGCCGGCGGGCTCGGGGTGACGCTGCTGCCGCGGACGGCGGTCCCGGTGGAGACCGGACGCAGCGCGGACCTCGCCACGGGGTACTTCGCCGACCCGGCGCCGTCACGGCGCATCGCGCTGGCGATGCGCGCGGGCACCGCGCGCGCGGAGGAGTTTCAGGCCTTCGCCTCCGCACTGCGCGGTGCCCTGGCGCCGCTGCCGGTACGGTTCGCCCGCTGACGGGCGAACCGCCCGGGGTCACTCGGTGCGCAGACCGTCCGGACGCATCATCCGCCACAGCGGCGGCAGGCTCAGCGCCGTGACCAGGATGACCACTCCCGCTCCGGCGCCGGTCATGGCGCCCACGCTCGCCCAGTCGACGCGGGGGTCCTCACCCACCATCGTCCGCAGGGCGGCGCCGAGACCGGCACCCCCGACGACGGCGAGGACGAGTCCCAGGGCGACCGGCAGCGCGGTCTGCCAGAGGACCGACAGCCCGAGCACGGACCGCCGGGTGCCGAAGGCGACCAGGACGGCCAGCAGCCGCCTGCGCTCGCGCAGTTGCTCCAGCATGGAGACCAGCAGGCTCGCGCCGATCAGGGCCAGGGTGGCCGTGGCGCCGATGAACAGCCCGCGCCGGATCGTCGCGAACTTGCGGTCCTCGCTGGTGGCGGTCAGCTGGAAGACGCTGAGCGTGGGGTCGATCCGTGCCGCGGTGTTGCGGGCGTGCTCGACGGCGTCCGGCGAGCCCGGGTCGGTCCTCAGCATGAGCCGGACGGCGGGCGTGCGCAGGGCCGCCACGTCCAGGGCACCGGGGGTGGCCAGCACGCCCCACTCCTGGTTCCCGTCCGGTGAGACGCGGGACTGCACCGTGCGGGCGTCCGCCGGGATGCGCCACGGCCGCGGCGTGCCGGTGTACTTGTCCGTGACCGGCGTGTTGAGGTCGAGCGTGTCGCCGGGCTCGGCGAAGCTCATGTCACCGTAGCCGCCGGGGTCGGACACCAGGAACACGTCGCCGTCGGCGCAGCCGGCCCCGACGTGGGCGAGTTCGCGCAGCGTCACGCAGTCGCCCAGGACCAGGGGTACGCTCTGGCTCCCGTCGACGCCCATCCGCTTCGAGATGTCCCCCCGGGCGGCGTCGTCCTGGATGACGCCGAGCACCGCGCGGATGCCCGGGGTCTCGGCGAAGGCCTTCTCCACGCGCTGCGCCTCGGCCCCGCTGTCGACGGTCTGCATGATGCTGAGCTGGGCGCGCTCCGGGTCGTCTCCGGTCGCCGTGACGAAGTCGCTCTGGACCCCCGTGAAGAGCGACTGGAGGGCGATCGCCCCCGCGACGGCGACGGTGACACCGCTGACCATGCGGGCGGCGGCACTGCTGTTGAGCTGGATGCGGCGGGTGGCCAGCTGCCAGGGCAGCGGGCCGCCGCGGAGGCGGCCGACGACCGACTCGACCAGCCAGGGCAGTACGGCGGTGAGACCGACCAGCAGCAGGACCACGCCGGCCGTCACCTGGTAGGGGTTGACCGAGGTGTTCTGGGAGATGCTCCCGAACAGCGGGGCCAGCAGTCCGAGCCCGGCCAGCGGGATCAGCAGCCGCCACCACAGCCTGCGCTTCTGCGCGGTGGCCTTGCGCACCACTCCGAGCGGCTCGACGGCGATGCCGCGCATCGCCAGCAGGGTGACCGCGACCGCCGCCCCCGGAACCGCCACCGCCACCAGTGCGGCCAGCCCGGGACCGGGCGTGATGTCGGACGGGTAGACGCTGATGTCGTACAGCGTCACATCGGGCGAGAACTGCCGGGTGACCAGGAAGATCCCCGTGCCCACGGCGAGTCCGAGCAGGGAGCCGAACAGTGCCTCGCCGGCCGCGATCCGCCGGGTCATCCTGCTGTCCGCGCCGACCAGCCGCAGCGCGGCCAGCCGCCGGTCCCGGCGTTCGCCGCCGAAGCGCACCGCGGTGCCGATGAAGACGGCCACCGGCATCAGCAGCACCACGACGATGATGACGACCAGCAGGGTCAGCACGCCGCCCAGAGGATCGCCCTTCACCTCACCGCGCCCGAAGTACGGGATGCGGGTGGCGTTCCCGGAGGTGCCGTCCGCGTTCCTGGCGACGAGGGAGTCGCTGCCCGCGTAGTAGGCCAGTTCGGCGGGTCCGAGCAGGCCCTGGTCGCCGATGACGCCGGCGAGGCGGTAGTCCAGCCGTTCCCGCAGCAGCTTGCTGCCGGGCTGGTCGAGCAGCTTCTTCAGCGCGGGGGAGACCACCATCTCACCGGGCGCGGGCATCGTCTTGACGCCCGGCGGGAGCACCGGCCGGTCACCGTCGGCCTTGAGCAGCAGACCGCGGATGTTGTCCTCGCGGAAGTTGGTGTCGGCCGAGGAGTACAGCACCGTGCTGGCGGTCTGCTTGGGCGGCTCCTTGAACCAGGAGTAGTCCCGCTCGTACGCCCGGTCGTTGCGGGCGCTCATCATGGCGGGCACGGCGGCCGCCAGCAGCAGCATCGCCACACCGAGGCCGACGCCGACCGCGGTGAGGACGGTGCGGGTCCAGCCCTCGCGGCCGCCGGTCGCCGCGAAGCGCAGGCCGAGGGCGAGGTCGCGGACCCAGGTCCCGACCATGCCGCCGGTACCGCCCTGTCCGGAGGTGCTCATGCCACCCTCTCCATGTCGCGGGACTTGCCGTCGCGGACGACGACCTCGCGGTCGGAGTAGGCGGCCACCCGCGCCTCGTGCGTGACCAGGACGACGGCGGCGTCGGTGTCACGGGCGGCGTCGGTCAGCATGCGCATCACCCGCTCGCCGTTGAGGGAGTCCAGGGCGCCGGTCGGCTCGTCGGCGAAGACCACCCGCGGGCCGGTGACCAGCGCCCGCGCCACCGCGACCCGCTGGCCCTGGCCGCCGGAGATCTCGCCGGGACGCTTGCCGGCCAGGTCGTCGACCTCCAGCCGGGCCAGCCACTCGCCGGCGCGCGCCTCGGCCTCCTTGCGCCGGGTGCCGTTCAGCCGCAGCGGCAGCGCCACGTTCTCCACGCAGGTCAGCTCCGGGACGAGCTGGCCGAACTGGAAGACGAAGCCGAACTCCCCGCGGCGCAGCGCGCTGCGCTCGGCGTCGCTCATCGCGGTCAGGTCCCGTCCCCGGTACAGCACCTGGCCGGAGTCCGGCCGGACGATGCCGGCCAGGCAGTGCAGCAGCGTCGACTTGCCGGAGCCGGACGGCCCCATGACCGCGACCACCTCCCCGGCGCGTATCGCGAACTCCGCGCCGTCCAGGGCCGGGGTCGGGCCGTACGCCTTGTGCAGGTCGACGGCCTCCATCAGGTTCTCCGTGGTGCTCACTCGGCTACCTCCGCCGCGAGTAGGTCCAGGCGGGCGGCGGTGAGCTCCAGCCACCGCAGGTCCGCCTCCAGGTGGAACAGGGCGTGGTCGCAGATGAGCTGGTCCGCGAAGTCGCCGTGCCGCTTGCGTTCGGTCAGTTCCCGCATCAGCCGCAGATGCTCGGACCTTTGTGTGTCGAGGAGATCGGCGGCGCTGCGCCCGGTGAGCAGCGCGAGGACGACCTTGGTGTAGAGGGTGTTCTGCAGGTAGGGCTCGGGCTTCTCCGGCTGCCCGAGCCACTTCTCGACGTCGGTGATCCCGGCCTCGGTGATCGCGTACCGCTTGCGTTCCGGGCCGCCGCCGGGCTCGATGCCGTCGACCTCGACCAGCCCGTTCTTCAGCAGGCGCGCCATCGTCGAGTAGACCTGGCCGTAGTGCAGCGGGCGGTCGTGGCCGAACTTGTCGTCGAATGCCCGCTTCAGGTCGTATCCGTGGCGCGGGCCGGACTCCAGGAGTCCGAGCAGGGTGTGGCCGATGCTCATGACCGAGGACTCTACACGACGCGTATACCTACGGTGTATAGACCTCATGCATAGCGGCGAGCCGGTGACAGGACCCCGCATGACCAGGGGTTTTCCCGTTCCGGACGCGATGCAGCCCCGGGGCACGGACGGACATCACGTGCACCGGGGCTGCGGCCGTGGGGAGGTCCGGCTCACAGGCCGTTGACGTTGGCGGCGATGCGGTCGCCTACCTCCTTGTCGATGTTGCGCCAGTACTCGACCGCGCGGGCCAGGACGGGGGCGCTGACCCCGTTCTTCAGGTGGCCCGACACGTTGGAGACCAGCCGGTCGCGGGCGGCGTCGTCCAGGACCTGGCGGATCATCGTCCCGGCCTGGCCGAAGTCGTCGTCCTCGCGGTGCAGCTTGTACGGCTCATGCACCATGTTGCCCGCCACCTCCCAGCCGGCCGGGTCGCCGAAGCGCCGGATGTCGGCCTCGGGCCCGCCGAAGGAGTTCGGCGCGTACGGCGCGGCGGTGCGCGACGGCTCGTAGCGCATCGGCCCGTCCTTGGCGTACGAGCGCACCTCGGTGTGGGCCCGGTTCGGCGGCAGCTGGGCGTAGTTGGGGCCGATCCGGTAGCGGTGGGTGTCGGCGTACGAGAAGAGCCGGCCGAGGAGCATCTTGTCCGGCGAGGGGCCGATGCCGGGCACCATGTTGCTGGGCTCGAAGGCGGCCTGCTCGATGTGGATGAAGTAGTCCTCGGGGTTCTTGTTCAGGGTCATCCGGCCGACCTCGACCAGCGGGTAGTCGCCGTGCGGCCACACCTTGGTGAGGTCGAAGGGGTTGAACCGGTAGTCCGCCGCGTCGTCGAACGGCATGATCTGCATGTAGAGCGTCCACGAGGGGTGCTCGCCGCGTTCGATGGCCTGGTACAGGTCCCGGCGGTGCAGATCGCCGTCGGCGCCCGCGTAGTGGTCGGCCTCCTCCTGGGTGAGGAAGTCGATCCCCTGGTCGGTCTTGAAGTGGTACTTGACCCAGAACCGCTCGCCGCCGCCGTTGACCCACATGTAGGTGTGGGAGCTGTAGCCGTTCATGTGGCGGTACGACTTGGGCACGCCGCGGTCGCCCATCAGCCAGGTGACCATGTGCGCCGACTCCGGGGACAGCGTCCAGAAGTCCCACTGCATGTTGTTGTCGCGTAGCGAGCTGTCACGGCGGCGCTTCTGGCTGCGGATGAAGTCCTGGAACTTCATCGGGTCGCGTACGAAGAAGACCGGCGTGTTGTTGCCGACCATGTCGTAGTTGCCGTACTCGGTGTAGAACTTCAGGGCGAAACCGCGCGGGTCGCGCCAGGTGTCGGGGCTGCCCAGCTCGCCGGCGACCGTCGAGAAGCGGGCCAGCATCTCCGTGCGGCGTCCCGGCTGGAAGAGGTCGGCCTTGGTGAACTGGCTGACGTCGTTCGTCACCTCGAAGACGCCGTACGCGCCCGAGCCCTTGGCGTGCACCACACGCTCCGGTACCCGTTCGCGGTTGAACTGCGCCATCTTCTCGATCAGGTAGTGGTCCTGGAGGAGGATGGGGCCGTCCGAGCCCACCGTGAGCGAGTGCGCGTCGCTCTCCACCGGGATCCCGGCGTTGTTGGTGGTGTAGGGGGTGCTCATGTGAGTGTGTCCTCCCGTCGATCTTCGGAAGAGTCCGTCGGGGGCTCCTGGTCGCTAACGACCACACAAACACTGAATCACCGGCTCGGCACGCCGGGCAATGACTTCACGCCATGGATCTGGACAATGTCCAGAAATAAAACGTGTACGGATACGGAGCGTCTACCGGTCGGCACCGCCCGGAATGCCCATCTCGAACCAGACCACCTTCCCGGCGCTCAGCCGGGTCGCTCCCCAGCGCTGCGCCATCCGGTTGACGAGGTACAGCCCGCGGCCGCCCTCGTCCTGCGGCTGCGCATGGCGCATCCGCGGCAGCGTCGGGGCATCGTCGCCCACCTCGCAGCGCAGCACGTCGGTACGGAGCAGCCGCAGCGTGATCGGCCGCTCCGCGTACCGCACCGCATTGGTGACCACCTCGCTGACCAGCAGCTCGGTCGCCTCGGCCAGCGGCTCCAGGTTCCAGCGGCTGAGCGCCTGGCGCACCAGCCGCCGGGCCCGGCCGGCCGTCTGCGGCCGCGGCTCCAGGAACCAGTAGGCGACGTCGCGCGGGGCGATGCCGTCGAAACGGGCGGCCAGCAGCGCGATGTCGTCGTCCCGGTCGCCCGGGCCGACGATCTCCAGGACCTCGTCGCACAGCGGTTCCAGCGGCGGCGGGCACAGCACCGCCGAGGCCGTGTGCAGCCGCTCGCGCAGCATCTCGATGCCGCCCCACACGTCACGGGTGCGGGACTCCACCAGGCCGTCGGTGTACAGCAGCAGCGTCGCCCCGGCCGGGGCGGGCAGCTCGACCGCCTCGAAAGGCACGCCGCCCACGCCGATCGGGGCCCCCGGCGGCACGCGCAGCACCTCGGCCAGGCCGCTGGCGTGCAGCAGCACCGGCGGCGGGTGGCCGGCGTTGGCGATGGTCACCCGGTGCGCTATCGGGTCGTAGACCGCGTAGATGCAGGTGGCCATGCGGTCCTGACCGAGCCGCTGGGCCTGCTCGTCCAGGTGGTAGAGCACCTCCTGCGGCGACAGGTCCAGGCCCGCCAGGGTCTGGACGGTCGTCCGCAGCTGGCCCATGATCGCCGCCGAGGTCATGGAGTGGCCCATGACGTCGCCGACCACCAGCGCCACCCGGCTGCCGGGCAGCGGGATCGCGTCGTACCAGTCGCCGCCGACCCGGGCCGACTCCGCGGCGGGCAGGTAGCGGCTGGCCAGCCGGACCCCGGTGGGCTCCGGCAGGGAGTCCGGCAGCATCTCGCGCTGCAGGGAGTCGGCGATCGACGCCTCGCGGTCGTAGAGCACCGCCTTGTCCACGCCGAGCGCGGTGTGGGTGGCCAGCTGGGCCGCGATCAGCAGGTCGTCCGGGTCGAACGGGGCACGCTCGGGACGGCGCAGCAGCACGGTCGCGCCGATGACCCGGCGGCGGCCGCGCAGCGGTGCCAGGATGGCCCGGCGTCCGGTCGGCAGGTCTAACGTCTCGCCGAACTCCGCCTGCCGGCAGCCCCCGACCAGCTCGTGGAGCGCCGCCGTGGCCTGCGCGTTGTCGGAGAACACCGGGCGCACCCCGCGCAGCACCTCGGCCAGCGGGCCGTCCATGGGGACGGTCACGACCTCGGCGGCAGCGCCGTACGCGCCCTCCGTGGAGGGGACGACCGGCATGAGCAGGCCCTCCACCGGCTCCGGGGCGTTCTCGTCCGGAACCCGGTCGGTGCGCCGCAGCCGCAGGACCAGCGGGCCGGAAGGGCGCTCGTCGCCCACCGGCAGCGGGTCGCGCAGGTAGACCAGGATCGCGTCGGCGAAGGCGGGCACAGCGGAGCGGCACAGACCCAGCACGATCTCGTCCAGGTCCAGGCCGCGGGCGATGCGGCGGGTGGCCGCGCCGACGTAGCGCAGCCGCTCGGTCTCCGCCTGCCCCGCCCGGCCGCGGTTCTGCGGGCCGATCTTCTTGAGCGGCTGGCCGCCGGTGGAGTCCTCGTCGACGGGGTGCCCGCCCGCGTGGCCCCCGCGGCCTCCCTGCCGGCCCGTCGTCCGGGACGTGGGCAGCGTCGTGTCAGGGGTCCGCTGCCGCGTGCGCGGCTCGCCGCCTTCCGGCTGCGTCGGACCGGGGACACCCGGGACGCCCGGGGTCCCGCCGCCCGCCGTGGCCCGGCGGCCGGGCTCCACGGGAGCGGCCATGGCGGTGGCGGCCCGCCGGTCCCGGCCCGCGGAGCCGTCGAAGGACGGACCGGTGGCCGGGGCGCCGCCGGGGGCGTCGGTGGAGCGCAGCCGTACGGTCTGCCGTCCGCGGGCGCCGTCCGCGGGGGCGGCGGCCATGTGCTGGACGGTGGCGAGCCCCTCGCCGGCGACCACCCGGGCGGCCTGACGGTCCCGCACCTCGGAGGACTGCCGCGCGGTGCGTCCGCCGCGCGCACGCCGGCCGCCGCGGCCGGGCTTGGCGGGGGCGGGGGCCGACACGAGGGGATCGGAGGGGGTCTGACGTTCCGCCGGCGGCATGGCCGTGCCGCCGGGATCGCCGGCGGTCGCGCCGCGCTTGGCGCCGCCGCTCCGGCGGCCCCGGCGCGGGCGGTCGCCCGCCGCGGACGGGTCCGTGGACCGCCCGGAGGCCGGCGCCCCGGCCGTGGACGCGCCCGACTCGCCGCCCGGCACGGGGTCCGCGGGCAGCAGGAAGCCGGCCCGTGGATCCGGTACCGGTTCGGTGTCACCCGGACGTGCCGGGCCGGCCGTCGTCCCCTGGACGGCGGCCTGCTCAGAAATGCGCTCCGTGCTCACGCTGGTCGTTCCATCCGGTCGGGTGCGTCACGTGCCGGGCACGTGGCGGGGCGGCCGCGTCAGGCGGGTCGTCGGCAGTGCAGGAAGAGCTGCTCCTCCGGCGGCACTTCGGTCGTGTGCGGCGCGTACGCGTACGAATCCTCCTTAAGGACCGTGAATCCCGCGTCGGCCACCACCTGGCGCAATTCATCCCGTAGATAACCCGATACCCGGATGGTGTTACCAAGGAACGGAATCGCGAAGTCGTCCACGTCGGCTTCCACCATCGAAAGGGTGAACATTCCGCCCGGGAGGAGGAGGTCGTGGACGCTGCGCAGGGCCAGCGGGATCTCCGCCCGAGGCAGCATCAGCAGCGAGAAGAAGGCCACGGCGGCGTCGAAGCGGCCCGGGTCCCCCGGGCCGTCGGGTCCGTGGCGGCCGCCGGTCCGCAGGTCGGCGATGTCGGCCTGGAGGAAGGTCGCCCGGGGCACGTGCCGGCGGGCGAGCGAGAGCATCCCCGCGGAGAGGTCCACACCCGTCACCTCGTGCCCGGCCTCGACCAGCTGACGGCAGGTCGGCAGTCCCGTGCCGCAGCCGAGGTCCAGGACGCGGGAGCCCGCCGGGAGCTGCGCCAGGAGCCATTCGCCCGCGGCGACCTGGCCCTCCTTGTGCGGGAAGGCCTCGTCGTAGCGGTCACCTATGGCGTCGAACCCCTCGGCCTGGCCGGTGCGGTCCAGCTGTATGTCCTCGTAGCCGCCGACTCCCACAGCCCGGGCCTCCCGTATGACCTTGGTGACATAGCGTCAAACTCTAGTGTGAGCCTGTGTTTTGTGCAGCACTATGGGCCACGATCTTACGATTGGGGCAGGGGTCCCCGGCAAGCCGCTCACGCGGTCACCTTGCCGGACGATCCCAGTCAACCGGAAGGGCCGGTACCGGCCACGCCGGATCCGGACGCCAGTGCTCCCAGCCGTCCCGGAAGGGATGCCCCCAGGCGCCGATCACCTCGACCGCCCGGCGGCCGGCCTCCCGTACCCGCTCCGCCGTGACCGCCGTCATCAGGCCGGCGGCCTGGGCCTGCGCGAACTCGTCCTCGTCCCGCCACTGCCAGCCCCGGTCCGGGGTGACGTGGATGTCGAGGAAGTGGTCCTCCGAGTCGACCCCGCCCGGCCAGCGGTGCCGCGGCTCCTCCAGGTTCACGTACCAGTTCTTGAAGCGCCAGCCCTGCTCCCAGAACAGCCACACCGACCAGGGCTCGTCCGGGCGCGCCAGCTTCAGCACGCCCGCGCCCCACCAGCGGTCGACGCACGTCGTGCGCGGCTTGAGGTAGCGGGTCTCCAGCGGCTCGTGGTGGATCGGCGAGCCGTCCGCCAGGACCGGCTTGACGCACTCGGTGCCCGGCGCCATCCACACCGCCAGCAGTTCCGGGTCGTCGCGCACCACGGTCACCGGACGGCAGATGTGCACCGCGTCGCTGCCGTTGCCGCGGTAGCGCCACAGCACCTGCTCGCCGGGCGCCCAGTGGCCCGCGCCGCCGTCCTGGCCCGCTCCACGGGGAAGAAGGATGTCCGCTGTCATGAACGGATCTTACGGACCCCGTGTTACGGGGGCGTCACCCTTGAGCCGAGCGTTCGTCACGCCGGGCACCGGGGAGCGCCGGGACGACGGCGCGGCGCGCCGTCAGGGCCGGGTCATCCGCAGCACGTCCAGCGCCTCGTCCAGCTGCTCCAGGGTGAGCAGCCCGCGCTCGACGTAGCCGGACTCCAGGACCACCTCGCGGATGGTCTTCCGCTCGGCCAGCGACCGCTTGGCGACCTTGGCCGCCTCCTCGTAGCCGATGTACTTGTTGAGCGGGGTCACGACCGACGGCGAGGACTCCGCGTACTCACGGGCGCGTTCCACGTTCGCCGTGATCCCGTCCACCGTGCGGTCGGCCAGCAGCCGGGAGACGTTGGCGAGCAGCCGCACCGACTCCAGGACGTTCCTGGCGATCACCGGGAGCATCACGTTCAGCTCGAAGTTGCCCGCGGCGCCGGCCGTGGTGATCGTCACGTCGTTGCCGATGACCTGTGCGGCCACCATCAGCACCGCCTCGGGGATCACCGGGTTCACCTTGCCCGGCATGATCGACGAACCGGGCTGCAGGTCCGGCAGGGCGATCTCGGCGAGACCGGTGCGGGGGCCGGAGCCCATCCAGCGCAGGTCGTTCGCGATCTTGGTCAGGCCCACGGCGATCGTGCGCAGCTGTCCGGAGGTCTCCACGACGCCGTCGCGGGCGCCCTGCGCCTCGAAGTGGTCCCGCGCCTCGGTCAGCGGCAGCCCGGTCGTCCGCGCCACCTCGGCGATCACCGCCGCCGAGAAGCCGGGCGGGGTGTTGATCCCCGTGCCGACCGCGGTGCCGCCCAGCGGCAGCTCCGCCAGCCGGGGCAGCGAGGCCCGCAGCCGCTCCACCCCGTACCGGACCTGCGCCGCGTAGCCGCCGAACTCCTGGCCCAGGGTCACCGGCGTGGCGTCCATCAGATGCGTGCGGCCGGACTTCACGACGTCCGCGAACTCCGCGGCCTTGCGCTCAAGCGACGCCGCCAGGTGCTCCAGCGCCGGGACCAGGTCACCGGTCACCGCGGCGGTCGCGGCGATGTGCAGGGAGGAGGGGAAGACGTCGTTGGAGGACTGGCTGGCGTTGACGTGGTCGTTGGGGTGCACGTCGCGGCCGAGCCGCTCGCTCGCCAGGGTCGCGATGACCTCGTTGGCGTTCATGTTGGACGAGGTGCCGGAACCGGTCTGGAAGACGTCGATCGGGAAGTGCCCGTCCCAGCGCCCCCCGGCCACCTCCGCGGCGGCCTCCTGGATCGCCTCCGACACGTCCTTGTCCAGGACGCCCAGCTCCGCGTTGACCTTGGCCGCGGCCGCCTTGATCCGGGCGAGCGCCTCGATGTGGGACCGCTCCAGCCCGCGTCCGCTGATGGGGAAGTTCTCCACCGCGCGCTGGGTCTGCGCGCGCCACTTGGCGTGGGCCGGGACGCGCACCTCGCCCATCGAGTCGTGCTCGACGCGGTACTCGCGCTCGTCCTCTGCGTCCTGCTCGGGCATGGCCGGAATTCCTTCCATCGCGGACATCGTCGGGCGTACCGGGTACTTCCCAGTAGAACCCCGACCCCTCGGTAGGACAGTGGCGCGGGACGTTTCATTCCCCCCGGTGGCCGCCCGGAAGGCGGCCAGAACGGACCGGGGAACCAGGCGGCCCGGCACCGCGCACGCGGTGCCGGGCCGCCTCGGACGGGTCACGCCCCCGGGCGCACCGGGATGCTGGTGAACGTCGGCGCGGGCGCCGGGTCCGTGAAGAAGTCGTTGCCCTTGTCGTCGACGACGATGAAGGCCGGGAAGTCCTCGACCTCGATCTTCCAGACCGCCTCCATGCCGAGCTCGGCGTACTCGACGACCTCGACCTTCTTGATGCAGTCCTGGGCCAGGCGCGCCGCCGGGCCGCCGATCGACCCCAGGTAGAAGCCGCCGTGCGCGGCGCACGCGTCGGTGACCTGCTTCGAGCGGTTGCCCTTGGCGAGCATGACCTTGGAGCCGCCCGCCGCCTGGAACTGCTCGACGTAGGAGTCCATGCGGCCGGCCGTGGTCGGGCCGAAGGAGCCGGAGGCATAGCCCTGCGGGGTCTTGGCCGGGCCCGCGTAGTAGACCGGGTGGTCGCGCAGGTACTGCGGCATCTCCTCGCCCGCGTCCAGCCGCTCCTTGATCTTGGCGTGCGCGATGTCGCGGGCGACGACCAGCGGGCCGGTCAGCGACAGCCGGGTCTTGACCGGGTACTTGGACAGCTCCGCCAGCACCTCGTCCATCGGCCGGTTGAGGTCGACGCGCACGACGTCCTCGTCCGACAGGTGCTCGTCGGTGGTCTCCGGCAGGTACTTCGCGGGGTCGGTCTCCAGCTGCTCCAGGAAGACGCCCTCGGCGGTGATCTTCGCGACGGCCTGGCGGTCGGCGGAGCAGGAGACGGCGATGGCGACCGGCAGGGAGGCGCCGTGGCGGGGCAGCCGCACCACGCGCACGTCGTGGCAGAAGTACTTGCCGCCGAACTGCGCGCCGATGCCGATCTTCTGGGTGAGCTCGAAGACCTTCTCCTCCAGCTCCTTGTCCCGGAAACCGTGGCCGGTCGGCGAACCCTCGGCCGGCAGCTCGTCCAGGTAGTGCGCGGAGGCGTACTTCGCGGTCTTCAGCGCGAACTCCGCGGAGGTGCCGCCGACCACGATCGCCAGGTGGTACGGCGGGCACGCGGCCGTGCCGAGCGAACGGATCTTCTCCTCCAGGAACTTCATCATGGAGGCCTCGTTCAGGACCGCCTTGGTCTCCTGGTAGAGGAAGGACTTGTTGGCCGAGCCGCCGCCCTTGGCCATGAAGAGGAACTTGTACGCGCCGCCGTCGGTCGCGTACAGCTCGATCTGCGCGGGCAGGTTCGAGCCGGTGTTCTTCTCCTCCCACATGGTCAGCGGGGCCATCTGGGAGTAGCGCAGGTTGAGCTTGGTGTAGGCGTCGAAGATGCCGTGCGAGAGGGCCGCCTCGTCGCCGCCCTGCGTGAGCACGTTCTGGCCGCGCTTGCCCATCACGATCGCGGTGCCGGTGTCCTGGCACATCGGCAGGACGCCGGCCGCGGCGATGTTGGCGTTCTTCAGCAGGTCCAGGGCGACGAAGCGGTCGTTGGGGGAGGCCTCGGGGTCGTCGAGGATCCGGCGCAGCTGGGCGAGGTGCGCCGGACGCAGGTAGTGGGAGATGTCGTGCATCGCCTCGGCGGCGAGCTTGCGCAGCGCCTCCGGCTCCACCTTGAGGAAGGTCCGGCCGTCGGCCTCGAAGGTGCTGACGCCCTCGGAGGTGACCAGACGGTACGGAGTGGTGTCCTCACCGAGGGGGAGCAAGTCGGTATAGGCGAACTCGGGCATAAGGGACATCCTCACTGGCGCTGCGTCATAGAAGCCCAACAAGCGTAGAACGTGCGCGGGGTACCGGATGTGTGAGGTGACCCTCACCGGCCCTAGTCGCGATCTATCGCGTTTGTGTACGGTAGTCGGGTGGATGAGTCGTCGCTCCAGAAGCGTGAACAGCACCCCGTGCGCCCCGTCGCCGAAGCCGATATCCGTGCGTCCGACGCGGACCGCGACCGGGTGGCCGACATCCTTCGCGATGCCCTCGCGGAGGGCCGTCTGACCACCGAGGAGCACTCCGAGCGGCTCGACGGGGTCTACGCGGCCAAGACCGTCGGCGAACTGGAGCCCTACGTCCGCGACCTCCCCGCGGGACGCGCCACGAGCGCACCCGCCCCGTCGCCCGGGGCGCACCACTGGGTGCCGGACGGCTCCGGGGAGAGCCCCAACCTGATCGGCATCCTCGGCGGTGCCGAGCGCAAGGGGCGCTGGCGGGTCGGCTCGAAGATCAACGCCGTCGCCATCATGGGCGGCGTCGTCATCGACCTCACCGAGGCCACCTTCACCAGCCCCGAGCTCGTCATCAACTGCACGGCCATCATGGGCGGCATCGAGATCAGGGTCCCGGAGAACGTGACCCTGCACGGCGGCGGCGTCGTGGGCATCATGGGCGGCTCCGACGTCAAGGCGTACGAGTCGCCCGACCCGCACGCCCCGGTCATCAAGGTGCAGGGCTTCGCCTTCTGGGGCGGCGTCGAGGCCAAGCCGCGCCGGGGCAAGCGTGTGAAGAAGAAGGGGCTCGGCCCCGCCGAACTCGACGGCTGACCGCGGCGCGGGTCAACTCCCGTGCCGCGCAAGGGGGTCGGCGGGGCGTGATGCCGGTGCCACGGAGGCGTGGCCCGGGCGGCGGCCCCGGCACGGTGCGCATGAACGCGCGCACAGCGGGTAGGGCAAGGGGACACGTCGCTCGCCGCAGCCCTCCTCACGCCGACAGACCCGTGGAGACGCACCGGCACCGCAGCGACGGGCAAGGGTGACACCAAGCCGAGCCGTCGTCAGGAGTATCCCGTGCTTCAACCGATCGAGCCCCCGGCAGCCTCCAGGTCCTCCCTGAGTCACCCCCGGGACCTGGGCGGCCCATGGCACTCGGAGGCGGCGTGCCGCAGTGACGAGGCGGGTCTGTTCTTCGCGCCTTCGAAGGAGCCGACCGCGGCGCGGCTGTCCCGGGAGGAGGCCGCCAAGCGGGTGTGCGCGCGCTGCCCGGTGATGCTGGAGTGCCGCGAACACGCGCTGCTCCAGCCGGAGCCCTACGGCGTGTGGGGCGGGATGACCGCCGCGGAGCGCAGGGTCGTACTGGCCCGGCGCCGCCGCCGTGAGGCGGAGCTGCAGCGGCCCGGGACGCGGATCGCCGCGGCCGGCTGAACGACAAGGGCCGGGACCCCGTCGCCACGGCGGGGTCCCGGTTCTCGTGTGCCGGTGCGCGGCGGCTGCCGCGGCGGCTCAGCGCGCGCGGTCGAAGTCGATGGTGCTGTAGGCGCGCAGCTTCGACAGCCGGTGCGTGGAGTCGATCTGGCGGATCGTGCCGGACTTCGAGCGCATGACCAGCGACTGGGTGATCGCGGTCTCGGCGCGGTACCGCACTCCGCGCAGCAGCTCGCCGTCGGTGATGCCGGTGGCGACGAAGAAGACGTTGTCGCCCTCGACCAGGTCGTCCGTGTGCAGGATCCGCTCCAGGTCGTGGCCCGCGTCCAGGGCGCGCTGCTTCTCCGCCTCGTCCTTCGGCCACAGCCGGCCCTGGATGGTGCCGCCCAGGCACTTGATCGCGCAGGCCGCGATGATGCCCTCGGGCGTGCCGCCGACGCCCATGAGCATGTCGACGCCGGTGCCCTCGCGGACGGCCATGATCGCACCGGCCACGTCGCCGTCGGAGATGAACTTGATCCGCGCGCCGGTCTCCCGGATCTCCTTGACGATGCCCTCGTGGCGGGGGCGGTCGAGGATGACCACCGTGACGTCCTCGGGGGCGCTGCCCTTCGCCTTGGCGACCCGGCGGATGTTGACCGAGGGCGGGGCGGTGATGTCGACGTAGTCGGCGGCCTCGGGGCCGGTGACCAGTTTGTCCATGTAGAAGACGGCCGAGGGGTCGTACATCGCGCCGCGGTCGGCGGCGGCGAGCACCGCGATGGCGTTGGGCATGCCCTTGGCGGTCAGGGTGGTGCCGTCGATCGGGTCCACGGCGATGTCGCACTCCGCGCCGGTCCCGTCGCCGATGCGTTCCCCGTTGAAGAGCATCGGGGCCTCGTCCTTCTCTCCCTCGCCGATGACGACGACGCCGTTCATCGACACGGTGGAGACGAGGGTGCGCATGGCCTTGACGGCGGCGCCGTCCGCGCCGTTCTTGTCGCCGCGCCCGACCCAGCGGCCGGCCGCCATGGCGGCGGCCTCGGTAACCCGGACGAGTTCCAGGGCGAGGTTGCGGTCGGGGGCCTCGGGATTCACCTCGAGTTGCGGCGGCAGGTTGTGGTTTTCATGCTGCTCGGTCATCACAGCGCACCTTTCTGTACGAGGACGGCCGGGATAAGAGGGTGTTACGACCTTATCCGGACCCCGCCAGGATGAGCAGGCCACCTGTCACATGAGCGGATTTCCGCCGGGTGCGACCCCGGGCGGACGGACGGTCCGGGGCATGGGGGACCATAGGGGGCGTGGCAAAGAAGCGCGGCACGGAAACACTGCGGGACATGGTGCTCTCGATGGCGGCGATCGGCGTCGTCGCCGGGGGCATCTGGCTCTTCATCCCGCACGACGAGAACCACGACCCCGTCAAGGTGGTCGGCTACCGGGTCGAGCTCGACCAGGCACGGCGCGACGCCCCGTACCAGGTGGCGGCCCCGGTGGGGCTCGGCGAGGACTGGCGGGCGACCTCGGTGACGTACGAGTCCACCGACCCGGGGGCGGTGCGGTGGCACCTGGGCTTCGTCGACCCGAAGAACGAGTACGCGGCCGTCGAGCAGAGCAACGAGGCCGCCGAGAAGTTCGTCGCGCTGAAGAGCCACGAGGCGAAGCGGGTGGGGACCCGCAGCGTCGGCGGTGAGACCTGGCAGCGCTACGAGGGCCACAAGTACGACGCGCTGGTGCGCGAGGAGGGCGGGGTGACCACGATGGTCACCGGCACGGCCCCGATGGCCCGGCTCGCGGAACTGGCCGCCGCGCTCGAAGAGCGGGGCGGCCGCCAGGGCTGAACCCCGACCCCTGAACCACGTCACCGCCACCGGCAGGGCCGGTGGCGGTGACGGTCGTCGTCAGACGGTGGTGACGACCTCGTCGTACGCCAGGCGCGGGCCGCGCTCGCGCCAGGCGTTCTCGCCCGGCTTGCCGATGTTGACCACGGCCAGCACGGAGTGGTCGCCGTCGGGGAAGAAGTCCTTGTCGATGGCGTCGGCGTCGTAGCCGGTCATCGGTCCGGCGGCCAGGCCCGCGGCGCGCACGCCCAGGATGAAGTAGCCGACCTGCAGGGCGGCGTTGAAGCCGGCGGACGCCTCACGCACCGGGCGCTCGGCGAAGAGCACCTCCTTGGCCTGCGGGAAGGACGGGAACTGGGCCGGCAGCTCCTCGTGGAACTCGTTGTCGGCGGCCAGGACCGCGACCAGCGGCGCCGTGGCGGTCTTCGCACGGTTGCCCTCGTTCATGTGGCCCACCAGACGCTCGCGGGCCTCGGGGGAGCGCACCAGCACGACGCGCAGCGGCTGCTGGTTGTAGGCGGTCGGGGCGTACTTGACCAGGTCGTACACGGCCTGGACCTGCTCGTCGGTCACCGGTTCGTCGGTGAAGGCGTTGGCGGTGCGCGCTTCGAGGAAGAGGAGGTTCTGGGCGGCGGTGTCGAGCTGGAGCGTCATCGGTACCTCTGTGGGGATGTGGAACCGCGCCCTGGGGAGGGGCGCGCCGGAACACTCCCCTCAGCATAGATGAAATTTCAACTAAACTTTCAACTATTCGGACGTGAAGCGGCTCACGCCGCCCGCACCCCGCTCACCCGGTCACTCCTCCTCCACGGCCTCCGGCCCCTGCCCGGCGCCGCCGCCGGACTCCTCCGCCAGGGCCGCGTCCAGCCGGGCGCGGGCGCCCTCCAGCCAGTCGCGGCACACCTTGGCGAGCTGCTCCCCCCGTTCCCACAGGGCGAGGGACTCCTCGAGCGTGGAGCCGCCGGCCTCCAGACGGCGAACGACGTCGACGAGCTCGTCGCGGGCCTGCTCGTACCCCAGCGTGTCCTGATCTGCCATGGCACCAGCCTAGGGCCGCCCTCCGACACGGCGGCCGGGCGCGCGGCGGCCGGCCCGGGAACGGCGCGCCGGCGGTCAGCGCGTGACGCGGACGGTGAACTCGCCCTCGGCCACCCGGGCGCGCAGCTTCTCCTCCTCGGCCACCTCGTCCGCGGCGCGCACGACCTGACCGTCCTCACGCTGCAGCACCGCGTACCCGCGCTGCAGCGTGGCGGCGGGGGAGAGCGCCACGACCCGGGCCCGGGTGTGCGCCAGCTCGTCCTCCGCCCGGTCCAGCCGGTGCCGCAGATGGCGGCGGGAGCGCTCCAGCAGCGCCGTGACCTGCTCGGCGCGCTCGTCGACCATCAGATGGGGCCGTGCCATGCACGGCCGGCTCACCGCCGCGGCCAGCCCCCGCTCCTCCCGGTCCAGCAGCCCGCGCATCACCCGCAGCGACCTTTGCCGCAGCTGCTCGACCCGGGCCAGCTCCTCGCCCACGTCCGGCACGACCCGCTTGGCCGCGTCGGTCGGCGTCGAGGCGCGGAGATCGGCCACCAGGTCCAGCAGCGGGGTGTCCGGCTCGTGCCCGATCGCCGACACCACGGGCGTACGGCACTCCGCGACCGTCCGCACCAGCCGCTCGTCCGAGAACGGCAGCAGGTCCTCCACGCTGCCGCCGCCCCGCGCCACGATGATCACGTCGACCTCGGGGTGCGCGTCCAGCCCGCGCACCGCCTCGATCACCTGGGGCACCGCGTACGCGCCCTGGACGGGCACGTTGCGCACCTCGAAGCGGACCGCGGGCCAGCGCAGTCGCGCGTTCTCCAGCACGTCCCGCTCGGCGGCCGACGCCCGGCCGCAGACCAGCCCGATCAGCTGCGGCAGGAACGGCAGCGGCCGCTTGCGCTCCCGTGCGAACAGGCCCTCGCCCGCCAGCCGCTTCTTCAGCTGCTCCAGCCGCAGCAGCAGGTCGCCGACGCCTATCGGGCGGATCTCCGCCGCGCGCAGCGACAGCTGACCGCGCGGTGCGTACCACTCCGGCTTGGCGTGCACCACGACCCGGGCGCCCTCGCCGACCGCCCCGTCGAAGGCGTCGAAGACCGCCCGGCGGCAGGTGACGCTGAGCGAGATGTCGTGCGACGGGTCGCGCAGCGTCAGGAACACCACGCCCGCGCCCGGGCGCCGTGACAACTGGGTGATCTGCCCCTCGACCCACACCGGGCCGAGCCGGTCGACCCAGCCGCCGATCAGCCGGGACACCTCGCCGACAGGGATCGGCGCCTCCGCGGACGTGTTCACAGCCATACGCCGAGACTAGCCCCCGCCACGGACAGTGACGCCCCTCCCGTCCGACCCGAATGGCACGCCCCGCTGTCCCCCCGCCCGGCCGCCGCGCAGGCTGGGGGCAACCCGGTAAACCGCTGACGTCGGTGACGCCGGCGTCACCGACAGGTCCCGGGAGTTCCCATGCGCCGACCCGGCCGGTACGGCTGGACCCCGTCCGAACGCCCGCCGCGCGTCCACGCCGGGCTCCGCGTGGGCCGCTACGGCCCCGGCTGCGGCTGTTTCAGCTGCCTTCCCCTGGCGGGCGCCGCCCTCGCGACCGGGTGGGCGCTCGCCGCCCGCCGTGCCGCCCGGGGCCCGCGGGGCTGCCGCTGAGCGCCGTGCCCGCTCCCGTGCCGTCCGCGCGTGCGCCCCGCGGCGCTCCGGCACCGCCTCCGCACCCCCGTCCGGACCACCCGGGGCAGCGATGGGGCCGCGTCCGGGCCCCGTACGATGGGCACATGACCGCTACGACTTCCCGCCGCGTCCTGCTCGCCGCCCCGCGAGGCTACTGCGCGGGTGTGGACCGTGCCGTGATCGCCGTCGAGAAGGCCCTGGAGCAGTACGGGGCCCCCGTGTACGTCCGCCACGAGATCGTCCACAACAAGTACGTCGTGCAGACCCTGGAGCGGAAGGGCGCGATCTTCGTCGAGCAGACGGAGGAGGTGCCGCCCGGGTCGATCGTCATGTTCTCCGCCCACGGCGTCGCCCCGGTCGTCCACGAGGAGGCCGCCAAGGGGCGGCTCGCCACGATCGACGCGACCTGCCCGCTGGTCACCAAGGTCCACAAGGAGGCCGTGCGGTTCGCAGGCGAGGACTACGACATCCTCCTGATCGGCCACGAGGGCCACGAGGAGGTCATCGGCACCTCCGGCGAGGCCCCCGACCACATCACCCTGGTCGACGGCCCCGGCGACGTCGAGAAGGTCGAGGTCCGCGACCCGTCCAAGGTCGTCTGGCTCTCCCAGACCACGCTCTCCGTGGACGAGACGATGGAGACCGTCGACGCGCTCAAGGAGAAGTTCCCGCTGCTGATCTCGCCGCCGAGCGACGACATCTGCTACGCCACGCAGAACCGTCAGCTCGCCGTGAAGCAGATGGGCGCCGAGGCCGAACTGGTCATCGTCGTCGGCTCGCGCAACTCCTCCAACTCCGTGCGCCTGGTCGAGGTCGCCAAGCTGGCCGGGGCCCGTGCCTCGTACCTGGTGGACTTCGCCGACGAGATCGACGAGGCGTGGCTGGACGGCGTGTCCACCGTCGGTGTCACCTCCGGCGCCTCCGTGCCCGAGGTGCTCGTCGAGCAGGTGCTGGAGTGGCTGGCCGCCCGCGGCTTCGAGGACGTGGAGATCGTCAAGGCCGCCGAGGAGTCGATCACCTTCTCGCTGCCCAAGGAGCTCCGCCGGGACCTGCGCGCCGAGGCCGCCGAACTGATGCGGGGCGGCACCTCCGAGGGGTGACCGACCGTGCCACGTCGTAGCGTTGGGGCATGAGCGTTTTCGGTGTGGACATCGGCGGATCGGGCATCAAGGGTGCCCCGGTCGACCTCGGGCGTGGTGACTTGGCGGAGGAGCGCTTCAAAGTGCTCACTCCCCATCCCGCGACCCCCGACGCCGTCGCGGAGTGCGTGAAGCAGGTCGTCGACCACTTCGGGTGGACGGGCCCCGTCGGGGCCACCTTCCCCGGAGTGGTCACGCACGGCATGACACGCACGGCGGCGAACGTCGACAAGGGCTGGATCGACATGGACGCCGCCGGGCTCCTGTCCCAGAAGGTCGGCTGCGCGGTGACCCTGCTCAACGACGCGGACGCCGCGGGCATGGCCGAGATGGAGTACGGGGCGGGCCGTGGCCGCAAGGGCACGGTCATCGTGCTCACCCTCGGCACCGGCATCGGCAGCGCCGTCTTCGTCGACGGCAACCTGCTGCCCAACACCGAACTGGGCCACCTCGAACTGCACGGCCACGACGCCGAGACGAAGGCCTCCACCAAGGCCAAGGACGACGAGGGCCTCACCTGGGAGCACTGGGCGAAGCGCCTGCACAAGTACCTCACCCACGTCGAGATGCTCTTCTCGCCCGAGCTGTTCATCCTCGGCGGCGGGGTCAGCCGCAAGGCCGACAGGTTCCTGCCGCTCCTGACCGGCATCAGGGCCGAGATCGTGCCGGCCGCGCTGCAGAACAACGCGGGCATCGTCGGCGCGGGCATGGCGGCGGCCGCCGTCCGCTCCTGACCGCGGCGGCCGGCGGGAGGCGGCCGGTGGAGGGCGGCGCTCAGCGGCGCCGTTCGCGCATCACATAGGCCACCTTCCGCGCGGCCGCGATCACCGCGGCACCGACCGTGCCCCCGTACAACCAGCCCGTCTGGGTGGCGAGCCCGGTCAGCAGGCCCATCAGGTGGCCCGTGAAGCCCCCGCCGTCGCCGCCGGCCGTCACGGCCAGCGCGATGGTGAAGGCGATGGGCGCGCTGACCGGCGCCGCCGACAGGTCGTACGGCCGTACGAACGCCCCGGCGGCGAGGCAGGCCAGCAGGAAGACGACCCCGAAGAGGGTGCCGGGCTCGCCCGTGATCAGCGAGTCCGCGGCGCCGCCGGCGAGCGCGGTCAGCGTGATGAAGACGCCCGTGCCCAGTCCGGTCAGCCGGGGCTCCGTCCGGCGCAGCCGCGCCACCCGCAGCAGCAGCGGCCCCCGGGGCAGACCGCCCCGGACGGCGGTCGCGCCCTGCGGGCGACGCTGCGGGCGGACCGGCCGCGGCAGCGGGGAGGCGGCGGTGGGTGCACCGCTGTTCTTGTGGGGTGTGCGCGCACTGTGTTGCTCCACGCACCCAACGTAGGCGCCGAGGAGGGGGGAAACGGGGGCAGGACACGACTTTTCACCGCCGCAGGGGGCCACTGGGGGCGCGGCCCGTCCCGGAGCCGGTGCGTTCCGTAGACTGGTGGATCGGTCCGCCGGTCGCCCGCCCGGGCGTGGCGGCCCATTCCACCCACCTCTCGCTACGGGAAGTCGTCACGTGTCGCTCACGATCGGAATCGTCGGCCTGCCGAACGTCGGCAAGTCGACCCTGTTCAACGCCCTGACCAAGAACGACGTGCTGGCGGCCAACTACCCGTTCGCCACGATCGAGCCCAACGTGGGCGTCGTCGGTGTCCCCGACCCCCGTCTGGACAAGCTCGCCGAGATCTTCGCCTCGCAGCGCAAGCTCCCGGCGACCGTGGACTTCGTGGACATCGCCGGCATCGTCCGCGGCGCCAGCGAGGGCGCGGGCCTGGGCAACAAGTTCCTCGCGAACATCCGCGAGTCCGACGCGATCTGCCAGGTCATCCGGGCCTTCGTCGACCCGGACGTGGTCCACGTCGACGGCAAGGTGTCCCCCAAGGACGACATCGAGACGATCAACACCGAGCTGATCCTCGCCGACCTGCAGACCATCGAGAAGGTCGTGCCGCGGCTGACCAAGGAGGTCCGCCTCCAGAAGGAGAAGGCGCCGGTGCTCGCCGCCGTCCAGGAGGCCCAGCAGATCCTCGAGGACGGCCGCACCCTGTTCTCCGCCGGCATCACCGCCGGCACGGAGAAGGGCCGGCTGCTGCACGAGCTGCACCTGATGACCACCAAGCCCTTCCTGTACGTCTTCAACGTCGACGAGGACGAGCTGACCGACGAGGCCTTCAAGGCCGAGCAGCGCGCCCTGGTCGCCCCGGCCGAGGCGATCTTCCTCAACGCCAAGATCGAGTCCGAGCTCATCGAGCTCGAGGACGACGAGGCCCTGGAACTGCTGCAGTCCATGGGCCAGGAGGAGCCGGGCCTGGCGACCCTCGTCCGGGTCGGCTTCGACACCCTCGGCCTGCAGACGTACCTGACCGCGGGCCCCAAGGAGGCCCGCGCCTGGACGATCAAGAAGGGCGCCACCGCCCCCGAGGCCGCCGGTGTGATCCACACCGACTTCCAGAAGGGCTTCATCAAGGCGGAGATCGTCTCCTTCGGCGACCTGGTGGAGGCCGGCTCCATCCCCGAGGCCCGCGCCAAGGGCAAGGCCCGCATGGAGGGCAAGGACTACGTCATGCAGGACGGCGACGTCGTGGAGTTCCGCTTCAACGTCTGACCTGCCGTTCCCTCCGGTGTCACGGGCCGGGCCCCCCGGGGTCCGGCCCTTCGTCGTTTCGCGCGTACATGCCAGGCGATGGTCGGCGGATGTACGGGAGGCCGCCGGATGGTGAATCGTTTCGGTCGCGGGGATGCACAGTGTGTGCAGGTCCTTTTGGGATGTGTGGGACGCGGGGTGGAATCGGCGCATCCCGGCTCCGAGATGTGAGGAAACGATGGCGTCCCTCGGCAGGCTCTACTCGATGTTCGACGACGTGGTACTCCCGGAGGAGATCCCGTACGCCCAGATGAGCGTCTGGGAGCAGAGGTACCTCTACCTCGTGGCGCGTCACCACGTGAACGGCACCGGCGCCCTCGTCGAGCTGGGCTCGGGCGGCGGTGGCTCCACCTACGCCATCGCCAAGGGGCTGCGGGAGAACCCCGCGTTCGACGAGCAGAAGGGCCGGCTGCACGCCTTCGACTTCTTCCGCGTGGGCAAGGGAACCTTCGCCACGCAGCGGTTCTTCAAGGCGGGCAAGGCGCCGGAGGGCGACAGCTCCTTCCGGGAGGACTTCGAGGCGGCGCTGGCCCCGTTCATGGGGTTCATCGAGGTCCACGCCGGCGACATATGGACCACCTCCGACCCGGAGGACAAGAGCCCCATCGAGTTCCTGCACGTCGACATCGCCAAGACGGCGCGGGTGTTCCGGTGCGTGGCGGAACGTTTCCTCCCGCGCCTGGAGCCCGGTGCGGTCGTGCTGCACCAGGACTTCGCGAGCCCCCGCCTGCCGTGGCTGCACCACAGCACCGGCGCCCTGCTCCCGTACATCGAGATCGCCGGTGCGCCGATCCGTTCCACCCTCGCCTTCGAGGTCGTCCGGCCGGTCCCGGCCGAGCTGCTGGAACGCATCGCCAAGGACGACCACACGGTGGACGAGAAGCTGGCCCTGATCACCGCGGTGCAGGACCAGGTCGACCTCGACCACACCGGACGGGTCCCCTTCAAGCAGGTCCTGGAGCTGGCCAAGGCGTACGTGTGCCACTACGCGGGCGACCACCAGCGCGCCTGGAAGATCGCCAAGCCGCTGCTGAAGGACCCGTACCTCTCGGAGACCCGCGCCGACCACTTCGCCCAGCTCCAGCGCGCCCTCGACCAGGAGGCCGCCCCCGCGCCGTCCCGGGTGCGGCGGCTGCTGCGCAAGGTGACGGGCGGCTGACCGCCCTCCCGCAGGTCACAGCACGGCGACGGAAACCGCGCACCGGGGGGTGCCGGCGGGTGCCGCGGGCCACCATGGCGGGCATGCGTACACGCCTCAGCACCGGAGTGCTCCTCGCGGCCGTGCTCCTCGCGGTCCCCGCCTGCAGCTCCGGCACCGACGACTCCGGCAGCAAGCCCGACGCCGGTGGCACGCCGTCCGTCGCGGCGTCCGGTTCGAAGGTGCCGGACATCAGCGAGGGCATCCCCGAGGAGCCGACCGGGGCCCGGCGCGCGGCGCTGCTCGCCGCGCTCAAGGCCGTCGACCCGGCCCTGGCGGCCGACGCGGACAAGGCCGTCGCCAACGCGCGTCAGCAGTGCGCCACCATCACCGGCGGCGGCAACGCGGTGGCCGCCGCGCAGTCGCGCTTCGGCAGCGCCGGCCACCAGCTCACCGAGGAACAGGCCAAGGCCGTCAACGAGGTGCTGGAGCAGACGCTCTGCACGTCCTGAGCCGCCCCGCCCCGCCCCGGTCTACGGGGACGGGGCGGAGGCCACCGGGTTGATGCTGTCGAAGCAGACCAGGCCCCGGGCCTGCGACAGCAGGAACGAGCCGCTGTAGGCGTCCGCGGTGATCTCGGCGTCGAAGGACCCGCTCCGCAGCCACTGTGCGTCCGCCGGGAGGAAGCCGGCCAGCCGGCCCGGGAGCACGGGCAGGCTCGCCGGGCGGAAGTCGTGGTGCGCGGTGAGCGCGGCGACCCGGCCGTCCGTGAGGGCGGCGACGCCGACCACCCGTACGTCCGAAGGACCGGGGACCGACCTGCCGTCGTTGCCCGCGACCAGGTCGTACCCCAGCCAGTGGGCGCCGTGGAGCCGACCCAGCAGCGGGGAACGCCGCTCCAGCGGGGCGGTGTCCGTCCGTACCGGGCCCTCCGCGGCCTCGCGCCGCTCCGCCTCCGGACGCCGCGAGCCGCACCCGGCCGCGAGCACCGCCGCACCCGCGGCCAGCACCGTCCGTCGTGTCGTCATGCGCCCGCCCCCTGACGGCCCGCTTCGATCGCCGGGTTCTCCAGCGTCGTCCAGAAGGCGGCGTCCGGCTCCGGCGGCAACGGAGGGGAGCCGAGGTCGGCGTGGAGCGCGGCGCGCCAGCCGGGGGAGATCCGGGAGCGGACGTCGGCGGTCCTCACCAGCGCCCGGTGGGGCAGGTCGGTGAGCAGCAGCACGAAGCACATGACGGCCTGTGTGCGGACGCCGTCGTGGTGGGCGGACGCCTCGCGGCGGACCTGGCGCAGCCTGAGCCCGAGCGGACCGGTGCCGGTGAGCCCGACGGTGCGGCCGCCGTCGAGGGTGTCCAGGGCGGCGGCGACCTCGGGGTACCTTGCCAGGCCGGACTCTTCGGCGAGCCGGCGCATCTGCCGGGCCGCGGCGGTGGCGACCGTCGCGCGGGGGAGCGTGGCCACGAGTGCGCCGAGACCGCCCAGCGTGCGCACGTGGACGGCGCGCAGCGGCTCCTCGGAGCCGCGCGGCGGCAGCGGCGGCAGCGAGGCGTCGTCGGAGGAGGGCAGCGGGTCCGAGGGATCGCCCCACTCGGGGTGGGCGCGCTCGGAGTCGTCCCACTCCAGGACGCCGTCGCTGACGACGGGCCAGGTCCGGCCGCCCTGGAAGGGCAGCCCGCGCTCCAGGCTGTCGGCGACGTCGCCCAGGTACGCGCCCAGCGACGGGGCGTGGCCGAAGTCGGTGCCGGACCCGTCGAAGAAGCGGCCGACCGCGCCGAAGGACGCGCCGGGGCGGCAGTCCACGGTCAGGCCGTCCGCGGTGATGGCGTAGGAGGCGAACTGCACGAAGCGGTGGTGCCAGTAGGCGCCGTCGTTCTCCGCCTCGTCCTCGTCGAGGACCTCGGCCAGCATGCCGCGCAGGAAACCGGACCGCTCCTCGCATCCGTGGGTGCCCAGCAGACCGTCGTGCGTCGGCAGGAGGAAGTCCTCGTCCGCCCCGTCGTGCCGGCGCAGCGTGGCCACCAGGTCCGGCGGGAAGGTGACGCCCATGCGCCGCTGCACCGCGGCGATCTCCTCCCGCGGCGCCGGCGGGTGGAGCATGGCGAACGTCGCCGGGGCGTGGGTGCCCAGCCAGAAGTCGATGCGGTCCCAGGCCTGTTCGGCCGCTTCGGCGGACATCGTGCTCCCCCTCGGTGTCGGCGCCCCGCTGGCAGAACCCTAACGGTGGCCGCCGACAGCGGGTCGCGGAGGCCGGGATATATTCGCGCGGCCGTTCGCCACGCCACCCGCCCGTGAGGAGCCGTTCCGTGCAGCCTCCGCCGTATCCGTCGTACCCCCTCCAGCCGGCGCTCCCGCCCGCGGCGCAGCGGGCGCCGCTGAACGGGCTCGCCGTCGCCGCGCTGGTGACCGGGCTGCTGTGCATGCTGCCGGTGGTCGGCGTCGTGCTGGGGACGATCGCGCTGGTGCAGATCAAACGGACGGGCGCGCGCGGCAAGGGCATGGCCGTCACCGGCCTGGTGCTGTCGGCCGTCGGCACGCTGCTGTGCGCCCTGGTGCTCGCCGGCGGGGCCGCCGCGTTCGTCAAGAGCTTCAAGGAGGGCGTCAGGGAAGGGGCGCGGGACGACGGCGCCTTCTCGCTGCGCCGGGGCGACTGCTTCGACACCCCCGGCGGCGACCTGGAGGCCCCGACCACCGACATGGACACCGTGTCCTGCGCACAGGGGCACGCCGGCGAGGTGGTCGGGACCTTCCGGCTGCCCGGGCCCCAGGGCTACCCGGGCGACACGGAGCTCAAGGACCTCGTGGAGGACCGCTGCCAACGGCTGTCCGACACCTACGCCATGGACAGCTGGGCGGTGCCGGCGGACGTCAGGGTGTACTACTACGCCCCGGACCGGGGGACCTGGAAGCTCGGGGACCGGGAGGTGACCTGCGTGTTCGGCAAGGAGAAGGGCGTGCTCAAGGGCTCCCTGCGGCAGGACGCGAGCACGCTCGACGCGCACCAGGTCGCCTATCTGAAGGCCGCCAACGTCCTCAACGAGGCCATGGCGAAGGGGCCGGAGGAGGAGTACGTCGAGGACGACCTCGAGGGCTACCGCACCTGGGCCGGCGAGGTCTCGGTCGCCCTCGCCGCCGAGGCCCGGGCGCTGGACGCCCACGACTGGCCGGCCGGTGCCGAGCAACCGGTCGCCGCGCTCGTGGCGGAGGCCGGGAAGTCACGCGCGCACTGGGCCAAGGCCGCCGTGGCGAAGGACGCGGACGCCTACTACGAGCACTACGAGGCGGCGGACTCGCACAGTGGCCACGAGGAGGCCGTCAGGGCGCGGGAGGCGCTGGGGCTGGTCACGACGGTCGCGGCGGCGAACCCTTCGGTGTGACCAGCCCCGACTCGTAGGCGTAGACGACCAGTTGAGCACGGTCGCGGGCGCCCAGCTTGGTCATCGCCCGGCTGACGTGGGTCTTGGCGGTGAGCGGGCTGATGACCATCCGCCCGGCGACCTCCTCGTTGCTGAGCCCGCGGGCGACGAGCGCGAGCACCTCGCGCTCCCGGTTGGTCAGCGCCTCCAGGCCCGCCGCGTGCGTGGCGTCGGGCGGCCGCGCGACGAACTCGCCGATCAGCCTGCGGGTGATGGCGGGGGAGAGCAGGGCGTCGCCGCGCTCGGCGACGTGGATGGCCTGGACGAGGTCGGCGGGTTCGGTGTCCTTCAGCAGGAATCCGCTGGCGCCGGCGCGCAGCGCGTCGAAGACGTACTCGTCCAGGCCGTAGTTGGTCAGGATGACCACGTGGACGCCGGCCAGCCGCGGATCGGCGGCGATCAGCCGGGTCGCGCCGATCCCGTCGAGCACGGGCATCTGGACGTCGAGGAGCACCACGTCGGGCACGTGGCGCCGGGCGAGTTCGACGCCCTGCTGACCGTCGCCCGCCTCGGCCACCACCTCGATGCCGTCCTCGGCGTCGAGGAGGGCTCGGAATCCCGCCCGCATCAGCGCCTGGTCGTCGACGATCAGCACGCGGATCACGACACCTCCTCCAGCGGCGCCCCGGCCGCCCCGGGCGCCGTCCTGCCGTCGGCCGCCGGCAGTGCGTCCAGGGGGAGTTCGGCCCGCACGGAGAAGCCGCCCTCGGGCCGCGGCCCGGCGTGCAGCCGCCCGCCGAGCGCGGTCACCCGCTCCCGCATCCCGGTCAGCCCGACCCCGGGCACCGGGCCGTCGCCGGGTGCCGAGGTGCCGTCGTCGTCGATCTGGACGACCAGTTCCCGGTCGCCGTACTCGATGCGGACGGTGGCGCGGGGCTCAGGACCGGCGTGCCGGGTGACGTTGGTGAGCGCCTCCTGCACGATGCGGTAGGCGGCCCGGTCGACCCCGTCGGCCAGCGGCCGTTCCCGTCCGCCGACCGTGACGCTGGTGGGCAGACCGGCCGTGCGCGAGCGCTCCACCAGGTCCTCGATCCGGTCCAGCCCGTGGCCGCCGCCGGTGCCGCGCAGCACCTCCAGGGTCGCGCGCAGCTCCCGCATCGCCTCCCCGCTCGCCTCCTGGATCGCCAGCAGCGCGGCGGGCACCTCCTCGCCGCGCTTGCGGGCCAGGTGGACGGCGACCCCGGCCTGCAGCTTGATGATCGAGATGCTGTGGGTGAGCGAGTCGTGCAGCTCCCGGGCGATCCGCAGCCGTTCCTCGCCGGCCCGGCGCAACGCCGCCTCCTCGCGGGTGCGTTCGGCGTCCAGCGCCCGCCGCTCCAGCTGCTCCAGGTAGGCCCGGCGGTGCCGGCCCACCACGGCCATGGCGACCGAGGCCAGGAACCAGCCGAGCAGCAGCGCGGTGGACTGCGCAGAGGTCGGCGCGGGCTGCCCGGAGGCGAGGTAGCCGGTGAGGAACGCCAGGGCCGACAGCTGCACCGGCAGCCGCTTCCCGCCCGACCTGACCGCCATGTGGACCGCGACCAGCACGGGGAACGCCGCCGAGGGGCCGGGGTGCACCCGCAGCGCGTACGCCAGCATGCAGCCCGTGCACAGCAGCAGTGCCGCCGCCGGCCGGCGGCGGCTCCCGGCGACCGCCAGCGCGCCCACCAGGCCCAGCGCCAGGTCGAGGGCGTTCGAGGGGCGCGGCACCCCGGGCAGCAGCAGGACGTCGACGGCCAGGACGACGCCGATCACCGCGTCGAAGGCGACGCCACGCCACCCCCGCAGCCCGGCCCACCCCTGACGCCCGATCAGCGTGCCACCCATGCCCGCACCCTACGCCGCCCAGCGGGGCGGCACGTCCTCCCCGAAGACGGCTCCGCGGCTACTCCCGGTGGAGTAGTCCCGCCTACGGCCCCGGCGCCCGGAGCAGTGGCATCCCCCTTCCCCCGGAGGACGACCGGCGGGACCCCGGGCGGCCACCATCGACCCGTCGAGAACACCGCCGTCCACGAGCCGTCAGCGAGGAGGCCCGGCCATGGCCACGCCCTTCCGTCTCACCACTCCCGCGCCACCCGGCGACGCCACGGGCCGTACCGCCGAGGTCTACGCCCAGCTCGCCGCCGACTTCGGCATCGGCCGCGCACCGACCTTCGTCGCGCTGTCGGCCGCCCCCGACCTGCTCGCGGCGACCTGGGCCGTGCTGCGCGAGTCGCTGCTGGCCGGCCGCGTGCCGCGCACCGACAAGGAGCTCGTCGCCCTGGGGGTGTCGGCGGCGAACCGCTGCCCCTTCTGCGTGGACGCGCACACCGTCCTGCTGCACGCCACGGGTGACCACCGCCTCGCCGAGACGGTCGCCCGCGGCGGCACGCCGGACGACCCCGCCCAGGCCGCGCTGGTCGCCTGGGGCGGGGCGACCGCGACCCCCGGCGCCCCCGCGGCCGTGGCATACCCCTTCGGCCCGCAGGACGCGCCGGAGTTCATCGGCACCGCGCTCGCCTTCCACTTCGTCAACCGGATGGTGTCCGCCCTGCTGACCGAGGACATGCTCCCCGGCGGACTGCAGCGGCTGCGGCTGGTGCGCAGCCTGGGTGGCCGGGCCCTGGCCCGCACCGTCCGCCGGCCGCTGCCGCCGGGGGCCAGCCTGCCCCTGCTGCGCGGCCCGGCCGGACCCGCGCCGGAGTGGGCCGCGGACGCCCCGGTGGGCACCGCCTTCGCCGCGCTGCGGCGGGCCGCCGCCGTGGGCGGGCAGCGGCTCGGCGACGCGGCCCGGGAGGCGGTGGTGGCCGCGGTCGACGCCTGGGACGGCGCGCATCCGCCGCTAGGCGGCGACTGGACCGCAGCTCCGCTCGCCGCCGTACCCGCCGCCGAACGGCCCGGCGCACGGCTGGCGCTGCTCGCCGCACTCGCCCCGTACCGGATCACCGAGGCGGACGCCGAGGCCTGGCGGATCGCCGATCCCGACCCCTACGACGCCGATCTGGTGAGGGTGCTGGCCTTCGGCGCGATGACCGCGGTGCACCGGATCGAGACCTCGGTCCACGAGCCTTTGCGTCGCCCCAGGTTGACAGCCCATTGACAGAGCCACGACGATGCGTGGTGCCACTGGGGCCGATGAGCCCCGTGTGCACTTCGACCACTCGCCCGGTGACGCCTCGGCCTGCTCACGTACGGGGAGAGCTGCCGTCAGCCGCGCCCGCCGGGCCACGCAACGCCAAGATTGGGTTCTGCATGTCCATATCGCGACGTGTCACCGTCGGACGGCTGCTGGGCGTGAGCGCCGCGGCCGTCGCCCTCACCGCCGTGGGTGCCACCTCCGCCTGGGCCGGCGACTGCCCGGGCGGCAAGGGCTGGGACCGCGGTGGCCACCACGGCTACAAGCCCGGCCAGGGCGGCGGCACCAAGACCTCCACCGACCGCTGCGAGTTCTCGCTCGACGGCACGGCCTGGTACCCGTCGGTCAAGGTCGACGACGTCAACCTCAAGCCCGGCGAGGACGGCAAGGTCCACGTCAAGGTCCGGGTCGCGGACGGCTCCTCGTCCTGCACCGTGTCCCTCGCCTCCTACCGCACCCACGGCGCCACCTTCCAGACCTCCGGCAAGCAGGTGTTCCACGACTGGGACACCGTGAAGATCACCACCGGCACCGACACCCTCGACGTGGCCGTGCCGGACGTCACCTGCTTCGCGCAGATCGACCTGTACTACGGCAACAAGAAGTACGACGGCGTCCTGGACGCCAACGACGGCTACGAGCACGGCGACCTGCCCGAGGGCCCGGACCACGCGGTCATCGGCGACAAGAAGATCGCCTGGTGGAACGGCGGCACGAAGGACTGCACCACGCAGACCGTCCCGTCCACCCCCGCCACCTCGACCCCGACCACCCCCTCGGGCGGCGAGACC
>NZ_JARAVO010000289.1:0-10630 GCF_033792805.1 Streptomyces sp. PA03-1a | reverse complement strand
GCCGGGCGGGCGGCCGTGGTCGTGGTCGGCACCGAGGGGGCACGGCTCGCACCGGACGAGTCCTTCGACGTCGTCGTCAAGATCGGCCATCCCGACTCCGCGTACGACCTCGACCTGTACGGCGGCACCTCCGACCCCGACGAGGCCGCGGGCTTCCTCTCCGAGGCCCTCGTCGGCGACCTCGCCGCCGCGCTGCCCGGCGGCGACAGCCGCCGCGCCGCCACCGCACTCGCCCAGCTCCTCGGGCCCTTCCACGCCGCCCACGGCCGCTTCCCCTCCGTCCCCGAGCTGCGCGAACTCCTCGACGGCACCCCCTCGGCCCTGGCCGCGCTCCGCTCCGCCCTGCAGGCCCGCGGCGGCGCCGCCCTGGGCCAGCTGCGCGAACTCGACGCACGGGAACGTCAGTCCGCCCGGCCCGGCGACGCGGGCCCCCTGCTCGCCGACCGCATCGCGCTGCTCGACCGGCCCGCGTTCGCCGGGTTCTTCGACACCACCGGCGGCAGCCACCCGTTCTCGCTGCGGGGCCTGGAGCACCCGCTCCGGGTCCGCATCGACCTCCCGGAGCGGGGCCACGCCGAGGTCTCCCGGATGCTGGCGCGGCTCGTCCTCGCCCAGTTCGCCGAGTGCGCCACGGCCCGGCAGGACCGCTCCCTGTTCGCCTGCCTCGTCCTCGACGACGCCTCCCACACGGTGACCGCGGAATCCGTGCGCGGCCTGCAGCGCATGCGCTCCGCCAACGCCGGCGCGGTGCTCACGCTGCGCACGCTGGACGACGTCCCCGAAGCGCTCCGCGGTGCCCTGCTCGGCGCCGTCGGCTGCCGGGCCGCCCTGGCCGGCCTCACGGCCTGGGACGGCGCACGGTTCGCCGAGGTGTGGGGCAAGGAATGGGTGGACGTCCACGACGTCACGAACCGCCAGATCGTCGCGGACGAGCCGCTCACGCGGGTGCTGCATGCCGTGCGGCGCCTGGTGACCGGGAAGGCGGTCACGGCGGAGTCGGTGACGGTACGCCGGGTCGAGCGCGAGCGCTGGTCCGCGTCCGAGCTCGCGCACGCGGTCCCTGCGGGGCACGCGGTCGTCTCCCTCACCGCGGTCGACGGGGAGCACGCGCCTCCGGTGCTGGTCGATCTGCGCGCCTGAGCGGTTTCTGTGCGGGTGCGTTGCGCTTCGCAGACCGGGGTTCGCGGTACGGCCCGTCGTTCGTGTGCGGGTGCGTTGCGCCTGCGGCGGGCATCCCCCGCCGCCCTCCCGATTGCCCGGCGCGGTCAGTGCGGGCCTGCGCAACGTGTGCCTGGGTCGGGGCCGCGCCGGCGCACGTCCTCAGCGCTCGCGGTTTACGCCTACATCGTTGGGCACCGCGTGCTCCGCTCGTCGCTTCCGGGCGCACCCCGCCACACCCCCTCACGCCGGTTGGGGCGCATGACGGCCGGTGGGCGGTGAGTGGGGCACTTGCGGCAACCCCGGACCGCCTTCTCACCCCGTCCGGCCGTTAGTCGCCTACACGACCGAAGGGGGTGTGGCGGGGTGCCCCCGCAGGGGACGAGCGGCGAACCCGCGCCGAACGATGTAGGCGTAAACCGCGAGCCCCGAGGTGGGGGTCCCCCCGGCCGAAGGCTGGGGGCGTACCCCGGCGCGGCACCGACCCCACACCAACGGAGCGCAGGCCCGCACTGACCGCGCCGGGCAATCGGGAGGGCGGGTGGGGGAGAAACCGCAACAGCAACAACCGCGGCGCCGCACACGAAGACGGCACCGCACCGCAGGTATACGGTGAGGCAGAATCGGATGTGAACGCACTCCGAGATGGAGAAAAAGCCCGTGCCCCCCACGCTCGCCTCCCTGCTGCGGAACCCCGCCCTGAAGCTGGCCGTCCTCGCCGGAGGCGACCGCCTGGGGGAGGCCGCCGTCCGCTGGGTGCACACCAGCGAGCTGGACGACCCGGCGCCGTACCTGGAGGGCGGCGAGCTCCTGCTCACCACGGGCCTCAAGCTGGACGTCGGCTCGCCCGAGGCGCTCGGCCAGTACGTGGCGCGCCTGGCCGGCGCCGGCGTCGTGGGCCTCGGGTTCGGCGTGGGGCTGAGCCATGACACCGTGCCGCAGGCGCTCGTGGACGCGGCGGCCGCGCACCGGCTGCCGTTGCTGGAGGTGCCGCACAAGACCCCGTTCATCGCGATCAGCAAGGCCGTCTCCGCGGAGCTCGCCGCCGACCGGTACAAGGCGGTGACCGCGGGGTTCGAGGCGCAGCGGGAGCTGACCCGGGCGGCGCTCGCTCCGGACGGGACGACGGCGCTGCTGTCGCGGCTGGCGGCGCACCTGAACGGCTGGGCGGCGCTGTACGACGCCTCGGGCGCGGTGGTGGCCGCGGCGCCGGAGTGGGCCGGGCGGCGGGCGGCGCGGCTCGCCGGGGAGGTGGAGCGGCTGCGCGGCAGGCCCGCCCCGGCCAGTGCGGCGGTCGCGGGCCCGGCCGGTACGGAGGACCGCGTGGAGCTGCAGTCGCTGGGCACCGGCCGGCGCCCCCGCGGTTTCCTCGCGGTCGGCACGGAGGAGCGGCTGGACACCTCGGACCGCTACCTCGTGCATGCCGCCGTCGCGCTGCTGACGCTGTCGCTGGAGCAGTCCCGCGCGCTGCAGGACACCGAGCAGCGCCTGGGCGCCGCGCTGCTGCGGATGCTGCTGGCCGGCGAGCCCGAGCACGCCCGCACCGTGGCCGGCCGGCCGTACGGCGGGCTCTTCGACGCCCCCGTGCGCGTGCTGGTCGCGGAGCGTGCGGAGGCCGCGGGGGACGCCGTGGGGCTGCTGGCCGAGCGGGTGGAGGCGGCCGGGATGCGGGCCGCGGAGCCCGTGCTGGCGGTGCGGGACGAGGACCGGTTGACGGTGCTCGCGGCCGCGGACGGCGCGGTGATGCCGGCCTGCGTGGCGGCGGTCGACGGGAGCGACGACCTGGTGGCCGGGCTGTCCGCCGCGGTGGGTGCCGCGGGTGTCCCGGGCGCGCACGAGCAGGCCGAGCGCGCGCTGGCGGTCGCCCGGCGGCGGGGCCGCAGTCTCGTCGAGCACGACGAGGTCGGTTCCGGCTCGGTGCTGCCGCTGCTGGGCGACGAGGCGGTCCGGGCCTTCTCCGACGGCCTGTTGCGGCCGCTGCGCGAGCACGACGCGACCGCCCGCGGTGACCTGGTCGCGTCCCTGCGGGCGTGGCTGTCCCGGCACGGGCAGTGGGACGCCGCCGCGGCTGACCTCGGGGTCCACCGGCACACGCTGCGCTACCGGATGCGGCGCGTGGAGGAGATCCTCGGGCGCTCGCTGGACGACCCGGACGTCCGCATGGAGCTGTGGCTGGCCCTCAAGTCCGGCGGCTGACACGGTCTGCCAAAACGTCGCACAGGGCGGGATCCGCAGGACGCACTGGACAAGACCGGCCGGGTGCCGCCCGCCCTACCGTGGTGCGCATGAGCACCCCCACCGCCTTCTGGCTCGCCGGCCGCTCCGCCACCGGCGAGGACACCTTCGATGTCGTGAACCCGTACGACGGCAGCGTCGTGGCCTCCGTCGGCGTGCCGACCCCCGCCCAGGTGGAGGAGGCTGTCGCCGCCGCCAAGGCGGTCGAGGCGGAGTTCGCCGCGACCCCCGCCCACGTGCGGGCCGCGGCCCTGGACCACGTGTCGAAGCGGCTGGCAGAGCGCTCCGAGGAGATCGCCCGGCTGATCACCGCGGAGAACGGCAAGCCGGTCAAGTGGGCCCGCGGCGAGGTCGGCCGTGCCGTGTCCGTCTTCCGCTGGGCGGCGGAGGAGGCGCGCCGCTTCAACAGCGGCGAGGCCCAGCGCCTGGACACCGACGCGGGCGGCGTGGGCCGCCTCGCGCTGACCCGGCGCTTCCCGCGCGGCAGCGTGCTCGGCATCGCGCCGTTCAACTTCCCGCTGAACCTGGTGGCCCACAAGGTCGCCCCGGCGATCGCGGTCGGCACGCCGATCATTCTGAAGCCGGCCCCGGCGACCCCCCTCTCCGCGCTCCTCCTGGGCGAGATCCTGGCCGAGACCGACCTGCCGGCCGGTTCGTGGAGCGTGCTCACCGTCCCGAACGACCGCATGCCCGCCCTCGTCCGGGACGAGCGGCTGCCGGTCATCTCCTTCACCGGCTCCGACCGGGTCGGCTACCAGATCATGGACTCGGTGCCGCGCAAGCACACCACCCTGGAGCTGGGCGGCAACGCCGCCGCCGTCGTCCTGGCCGACTGGTCCTCCGAGGAGGACCTGGAGTGGGCGGCGAACCGCATCGCCACCTTCTCCAACTACCAGGGCGGCCAGTCCTGCATCTCCGTCCAGCGGGTCATCGCCGACGCGTCCGTGTACGACCGGCTGGTGGAGAAGGTCGTCGCCAAGGTCCGCGCCCAGGTCACCGGCGACCCCTCGGACGACGCCACCGACGTCGGCCCGCTCGTCGACGAGAAGGCCGCCGAGCGCGTGGAGTCGTGGGTCGAGGACGCGCTGGGCAAGGGCGCCAAGCTGCTGACCGGCGGCCGGCGCGACGGCGCCGCCTACGAGCCGACCGTGCTCGCCGACCTTCCGGCGGACGCGATCATCGCCACCGAGGAGGTCTTCGGCCCCGTCCTGTCCCTGCACAAGGTGGACGGCGCCGACGAGGCCTTCGCGGCGGTCAACGACTCCAAGTTCGGTCTGCAGAGCGGGGTGTTCACCCACGACCTGCAGACCGCCTTCCGCGCCCACCGCGAGCTGGAGGTCGGCGGCGTCATCATCGGCGACGCCCCCTCCTACCGGGCCGACCAGATGCCCTACGGCGGCGTCAAGGACTCCGGCGTGGGCCGCGAGGGCGTCAGGTACGCCATGGACGACTACACCTACGAGCGGGTCCTGGTCCTGACCGGTCTCGCTCTGTAGTCCTCACGGCAGGACGAGCCACCCCTTCCAGCGGCCGGGGCGCATGTGCGGTGCGCCCCGGCCGCGCCGTACGCGCGTCGGCATGGGCACGCCATATGCGGCGCCGGCTGCCGATCGCCCCGGAGGGGGCCACCCACCCCCCAGCCCCGAGAGCCCGGCGTTCACCCGAGTGGAGTGGAGCGCCCTCGCGGATCCGGCGGTGCGTCCGGTGCCCGCCGAGAACGCCGCGCCGCTGCGGGTCGCGCGGTCGGCCGCGGACACCGAGCCGACCGTCGTGGCCCTGCCCGACGCCGCCGGCCGGGGCCGCCTCCCGGCCCTGCTCAGGGGCTGTCCGGGGGCGCGCTGCACGCGGGCGCCGCAGGCCTCGCCCTCGCTGAATCCGGCCCGGCCCACCGGGAAGTGACGTGGGGTCAGGGTCTGCGGCCGGTGCCGGCCGACGGCACCGGCGAGGCGGAGTTCGGTTCGGCCGTCCCCGACCTCACCGGCCCCGTCACCGAGGGCGGCCCCGCCCCGGACACCACGCGGCCGCGGAAGCTGCTCGCGTCGGCCTGAAACGCCGTCGAAAAGGCCGCCGGCCCGCCGCGCCCCGTGCGCGAGGGCTGGTGACCATGCCGGAACCGGGGTACTAACGAACAAGTAGCACCGGTCGGTAACCGACGCGAGGTGACGCCCCCATGTCCGCAGCATCCGCCCGCCCCACCGTTTCCGAACGCGAAGCGCGCCAGGTCGCAGAGGCCGCCCGCGAACAGGAATGGCGAAAGCCGAGCTTCGCCAAGGAACTGTTCCTGGGCCGCTTCCGGCTCGACCTGATCCATCCCCACCCCACACCGTCGACCGAGCAGGTCCAGCGCGGCGAGGAGTTCCTGGCCAAGCTGCGCGACTTCGTCGAGACGAAGGTGGACGGGGCACTGATCGAGCGTGAGGCGAGGATCCCCGACGAGGTCATCACCGGGTTGAAGGAGCTCGGTGCCCTCGGCATGAAGATCGACCCCAAGTACGGCGGCCTCGGCCTCACCCAGGTGTACTACAACAAGGCGCTGGCCCTCGTGGGCTCCGCCAGCCCCGCCATCGGCGTGCTGCTCTCCGCGCACCAGTCGATCGGGGTGCCCCAGCCGCTGAAGATGTTCGGGACCCCGGAGCAGAAGGAGCGGTTCCTGCCGCGCTGCGCCCGCACCGACATCTCGGCCTTCCTGCTCACCGAGCCCGACGTGGGGTCCGACCCCGCGCGCCTGGCGACCACGGCCGTACCCGACGGGGACTCCTACGTCCTGGACGGCGTGAAGCTGTGGACGACCAACGGCGTGGTCGCCGACCTGCTGGTCGTCATGGCGCGGGTGCCGAAGAGCGAGGGCCACAAGGGCGGCATCACCGCCTTCGTCGTCGAGGCCGGTTCCGAGGGCATCACCGTCGAGAACCGCAACTCCTTCATGGGGCTGCGCGGCATCGAGAACGGCGTCACCCGCTTCCACCGGGTACGCGTCCCCGCCGAGAACCGCATCGGTCCCGAGGGCGCCGGGCTGAAGATCGCCCTCACCACCCTCAACACCGGCCGCCTCTCGCTGCCCGCGTCCTGCGTCGCGGCCGGCAAGTGGTGCCTGAAGATCGCCCGTGAGTGGTCGGCCGCCCGCGAGCAGTGGGGCAGGCCGGTCGCCCGCCACGAGGCCGTCGGCGCGAAGATCTCCTTCATCGCGGCGACCACCTTCGCCCTCGAGGCCGTCATGGAGCTGTCCAGCCAGATGGCCGACGAGGACCGCAACGACATCCGCATCGAGGGCGCGCTGGCCAAACTCATCGCCTCCGAGATGAGCTGGACCATGGCCGACGAACTGGTCCAGATCCGCGGCGGCCGCGGCTTCGAGACCGCCGAGTCCCTCGCCGCCCGCGGCGAACGGGGCGTCCCGGCCGAGCAGTTGCTGCGCGACCTGCGGATCAACCGGATCTTCGAGGGCTCCACGGAGATCATGCACCTGCTGATCGCCCGCGAGGCCGTCGACGCCCACCTGTCGGTCGCCGGGGACCTCATCGACCCCGACAAGGCGCTCGGCGACAAGGCCAAGGCCGGCATGAAGGCCGGCGGCTTCTACGCCCGCTGGCTGCCGAAGCTGGTGGCCGGCCCCGGCCAGATCCCCGGCGCGTACTCCGCGTTCCACCCGGCGGGCCACCCCGACCTCGCCGCCCACCTGCGCTACGTCGAACGGGGCGCCCGCAAGCTCGCCCGCTCCACCTTCTACGCCATGTCGCGCTGGCAGGGCCGGATGGAGACCAAGCAGGGCTTCCTGGGCCGCGTCGTCGACATCGGCGCCGAACTGTTCGCCATGAGCGCCGCCTGCGTCCGCGCCGAGATGCTCCGCACCCGGGGCGAGAACGGGCGCGAGGCCTACCAGCTCGCCGACGCCTTCTGCCGCCAGTCGCGGATCCGCGTCGAGGAGCTCTTCGGCCGCCTGTGGACCAACACCGACGCCATCGACCGCAAGGTCGTCGACGGGGTCCTCGGCGGCGCCTACACCTGGCTGGAGTCCGGCATCGTCGACCCCTCCAGCGACGGCCCGTGGATCGCCGACACCACCCCGGGCGCCTCGCACAAGGAGAACGTCCACCGGCCGATCCGCTGACCGGACCGGGGACGCGTCCCCCGCGCACAGGGCACCGCCTTCCCGGAGGCGGTGCCCCCGCCGTGCCGGCGACCGGACACAATGGGGGGATGACGGACTCTCTCGCCGACCCGCATCTGCGGCTGCCCGGACCGGACGCGGCCACCGCCGCCCACGACGGCCCCCGCACCATCGTGATCCTGGGTTCGACCGGATCGATCGGCACCCAGGCCATCGACGTCGTCCTGCGCAACCCCGACCGCTTCCGCGTGGTGGCCCTGTCCGCCGCCGGCGGCCGGGTCGGGCTCCTCGCCGACCAGGCGCTGCAGCTGGGCGTCTCCGCGGTCGCCGTCGCGGACGTGAACGCGGAAGGCCCGCTGCGGGAGGCGCTGGCCGAGCGCTACGGCGCCGAGCCCCTGCCGGAGGTCCTGGTCGGCCCGGAGGCCGCGACCGAGCTGGCCGGCCGGCCGTGCCACTCCGTCCTCAACGGCATCACCGGTTCGATCGGGCTGCGCCCGACGCTGGCCGCCCTGGAGGCGGGGCGGATCCTGATCCTCGCCAACAAGGAGTCGCTGATCGTCGGCGGCCCCCTGGTGAAGGCCGTGGCCAAGCCGGGCCAGATCGTGCCCGTCGACTCCGAGCACTCCGCGCTCTTCCAGGCCCTCATGGGCGGCTCGCGCACCGAGGTCCGCAAGCTCGTCGTGACCGCCTCCGGCGGCCCCTTCCGCGGCCGGGACAAGGGCGAGCTGGCCGGGGTCACCCCCGAGCAGGCGCTGGCCCACCCCACCTGGGACATGGGCCCGGTGGTGACGATCAACTCGGCGACCCTGGTGAACAAGGGCCTGGAGGTCATCGAGGCCCACCTGCTCTTCGACATTCCCTTCGACCGCATTGAGGTGGTCGTCCACCCGCAGTCGTATATCCACTCGATGGTGGAATTCACTGACGGCTCCACGCTGGCCCAGGTCAGCCCGCCCGACATGCGGATGCCGATCTCGCTGGGCCTCGGCTGGCCCGAGCGGGTGCCCGACGCCGCGCCCGGGTGCGACTGGACGAAGGCGGCCACGTGGACGTTCTTCCCGCTGGACGACGAGGCGTTCCCGGCGGTGGCGCTCGCCCGCCACGTCGGTAGCCTCGGGGGTACCGCCCCCGCGGTGTTCAACGCGGCCAACGAGGAGTGCGTGGCCGCGTTCCTCGCGGGCACGCTGCCCTTCACGGGCATCGTGGACACCGTCGCACGGGTGGTCGAGGAGCACGGCACTCCCGGCAGGGGAACCTCCCTGACCGTGGAGGACGTCCTCGAGGCGGAGAAGTGGGCGCGGGCCCGCGCCCGGGAACTGGCTGCGGAACAGGCGACGACGGAGGCGGCACACGTATGACGGGACTTATGTGGGCACTGGGGATCGCCGTCTTCGCGGTCGGCCTCCTGGTCTCCATCGCCTGGCACGAGCTCGGCCACCTCTCCACGGCCAAGCTGTTCAAGATCCGCGTGCCGCAGTACATGGTCGGCTTCGGGCCGACGATCTGGTCCCGCCACAAGGGTGAGACCGAGTACGGCATCAAGGCGATCCCGCTGGGCGGCTACATCCGCATGATCGGGATGTTCCCGCCCGGCGACGACGGCCGGATCGCCGCCCGGTCCACGTCGCCCTTCCGCGGGATGATCGAGGACGCCCGCTCCGCGGCGTACGAGGAGCTGAAGCCCGGCGACGAGACGCGGATGTTCTACACGCGCAAGCCCTGGAAGCGCGTGATCGTCATGTTCGCCGGCCCGTTCATGAACCTCATCCTGGCCTTCGGGCTCTTCCTGGCGCTCTTCATGGGCTTCGGCATCCCGACCCAGACCACGACCGTCGGCTCGGTCTCGGAATGCGTCGTCCCCGCTTCCGACACCAAGGCCCTCAAGGCCAAGGACCCCTGCGTCCACGGCGACTACCCGGCCGCTCCCGCCAAGGCGGCCGGTCTGCAGCAGCGCGACCGGATCGTGGCCTTCAACGGGGTGAAGGTCGACGACAGCCAGTGGACGGTGCTGCAGAAGGAGATCCGCAAGACCATCGGTCCCGCGACGATCACCGTCGTGCGCGACGGCAAGACCATCGACCTGCAGGCGAACCTGATCGCCAACAAGGTCGTCAAGACCGACGGGCACGGCGGCATCGTCAAGGACCAGTACGTCCAGGCCGGGTTCCTCGGTTTCACACCGGCGGACGGCGTGGTGAAGCTGGACTTCGATCAGTCGCTCGACCACATGGCCACCACGGCCGAGGACGGCGTCCGGTCCCTCGCGGCGCTCCCCGGCAAGATCCCCGGACTGTGGAACGCGGTCTTCAGCGGCGCCGAGCGTCAGCCCGACTCCCCGGTCGGCATGATCGGCGCGGCGCGTCTCGGCGGCGACATCTTCTCGCTGCCGCTGCCGGCCACGCAGAAGATCGCCACGATGGTGGGCCTGCTCGCCGGGGTCAACCTGGCCCTCTTCCTGTTCAACATGCTCCCGCTGCTCCCGCTCGACGGCGGGCACATCGCGGGCGCCCTGTGGGAGTCCGTCCGCCGCAACATCGCCAAGGTCTTCCGCCGGGCCGACCCCGGACCCTTCGACGTGGCGAAGCTGATGCCCGTCGCCTACGTGGTCGCCGGCATCTTCATCTGCTTCACGGCGCTGGTCATGGCCGCGGATCTCATCAATCCGGTGCGTTTGACCTAGGCGCGATGTCGGAGGCGTGGGTGGGGTGACGTAGTCTCGTTGACCGGAGCCCGCCCACGCCGCCGGGACCTCGATCCGCGTACTTTGGGGATGCCACGCACATGACCGCGATTTCGCTCGGGATGCCGTCCGTTCCGATCAAGCTCGCCGACCGACGCAAGAGCCGCCAGATCCAGGTCGGATCGGTCGCGGTCGGCGGCGACGCCCCGGTCTCCGTCCAGTCCATGACCACGACCGTCACGGCCGACATCGGCGCCACGCTGCAGCAGATCGCCGAGCTCACCGCCTCCGGCTGCCAGATCGTCCGGGTCGCCTGCCCCTCGCAGGACGACGCCGACGCCCTCGCCACCATCGCGAGGAAGTCGCAGATCCCGGTGATCGCGGACATCCACTTCCAGCCGAAGTACGTGTTCGCGGCGATCGACGCGGGCTGTGCGGCGGTGCGGGTG
>NZ_JARAVO010000288.1:0-10685 GCF_033792805.1 Streptomyces sp. PA03-1a | reverse complement strand
GTCCTGTGCCGACGACGTGCAGGTGCCCGCCACCATCAGCAGGCCGGCGGCGGCCAGCGCCACCACCGCCCGTGCTCCGGGCCTCCGCGTCCCCCGTGCCTTTCCGGCCCCGCGCAACACCCGCATCGCACGCACCCCCGCCCTCCGGCGTTCTCTGTGCCCCTGCCGTCCGTCGGCCATCAGACTGCGCCAAGGGGGCTCGCCACGGCGAGACTCCGTGCCACGATTCGAGCACGTTCGAAGGAACCCGGGATGCGGGGCGGCAGGGAGAAGGATGATCGAACTCACCGTGGACGCCGCCGGGTTGGCCCGGTCCCACTTCGCTGTCTCGCCGCTGCACGAGGTCGCGGCGACGCTGCTGCCGTGGGGCCTGCGCCCGGACCCGGAGGCCGATCCGTGGGTGACGCGGGCCCGTCGGGTGCTGCGCCGCGCACGGCTGCCGTTGCTGTCGGAGCTGGCGCTCGACGGGGGCGGCTACCTACCGGACTTCCTCAGCCCGCATCCGTCCGGTCCCTCGCCCACCGTCGAGGAGGAGCTGGAGCGGGTGCGTGCCACGCCGCCCGGGCGCGTGCTGGGCGAGTTGGCGGCGTTGCGGGACGGCCGCCCCTGCAACGGGCTGGCCGGATCGGAGCTGCCGCCCGGGGTGCGGCGCGCGATGGCGCGGGGCGGCGGACACGTCGCCCGGCAGGTCGCGGAGGAACTGCGGCGCTACTGGGAGCTCGCCTTCGCCCCGCACTGGCCCGGTGCGAGGGCCGCGCTCGACGCGGAGGTCGACCGGTGCGCGGGGGTACTGGCCCGGCAGGGCGCCGCGGGGCTGTTCAACTCGCTGCACCCCGCGATCCGGTGGACCGGCGGCACGCTGCGCGTCGAGAGCCGCTTCTCGGTGGGGATCGCCGCTCCCCTGGTGATCGTGGTGCCGTCGCTGGTGGCGGCGGGGCCGAGCGTGGTCGTCGACCCGGTGCGCGGCGGGCGGCGGCCGCCGATGGTGGCCTATCCCGTACGGGACAGGCCGGCCGCGCCGGCGGCCCCTTCCGCCGAGCTGGCCAGGCTGCTCGGGCCCACCCGCGCGGGGCTGCTGGGGGCGCTGGCGCGGCCGGCGTCCACCACGCAGCTCGCGGCGCGTCACTTCCTGAGCGCCGCCACGGTCTCCTACCACCTGGGGGTGCTGCACCAGGCCGGTCTCGTGACCCGTTCCCGGTCGGGGCGGACGGTGCTGTACCGGCGTACGCCCGCCGGGTCGCGGCTGACGGGGCGGGGCTGACCCCCTGAGGCCCGCCCCACCCAGGCCACCGGTCAGGCCGTGACGGTCTCGCCGGGCAGCGCCAGGTCGAGGTCGACCAGGCGCTCGTCTCCCGCGTGCGTGGCCGCCGAGGCGAGGGGGCCGTGCCCCGCCGCGCGCGCGGCGAGCACGTACGGGCCACCGGCCGGGACCGCGAGCGCGTAGCTGCCGTCCTCCGCGGAGAGCGTCGCCCCGGCCTGCCGCCCGCGACGGTCGATCAGGGTGACCTTGGCACGGGCGACCGGAGCGCCCCCACCACCCACGACCCGGCCACGGAAGCCACGCAGGACCTCCTCCGCACGCGCCAGGCCGGCCTCCTCCTCGCTGCCGGCGCGCAGCTGCAGGCCGGTCCGCCGTCCGGGCAGTCCGAGGGCGAGCAGCAGGCCGAGGAGGACGGCGCCCGTGGCGATGAGGAACGAGACGCGGAAGCCGTGCATGGTCGGGATGGCGACGCCGTTGACGTGCTGGGCGGTGTTGGCCAGCACCATGCCGATCACGGCGCTGGACACCGAGGTGCCGACGGACCGCATCAGGGTGTTCAGGCCGTTGGCCGCGCCGGTCTCGGAGGCCGGCACCGCGCCGACGATGAGGGCGGGCAGCGAGGAGTAGGCCAGGCCGATGCCCGCGCCCAGGATCACCGAGGTGAGGACGGTCTGCCAGACGGCGTCCATCAGGCCGAGGCCGCCGCCGTAGCCGGCGCCGATCACCAGCAGGCCCATGATCAGCGTGGTCTTCGGGCCGAAGCGGGCGGACAGGCGGGCGTAGACGGGGGCGGTGAACATCATCGTCAGGCCGAGCGGGGCCACGGCCAGACCCGCGACGACCATGGACTGGCCCAGGCCGTAACCGGTGGCTGCGGGGAGCTGGAGGAGCTGGGGCAGGACGAGCGAGACGACGTAGAAGCTGACCCCGACCATGATCGAGGCGAGGTTGGTGAGCAGCACCTCGCGGCGGGCGGTGGTGCGCAGGTCGACCAGCGGGGCCTTCACCCGCAGTTCCATCACGCCCCACAGCAGCAGGACGACGGCTGCTGCGGCGAACAGCCCGAGGGTGGTGCCGGACGACCAGCCCCAGTCGCTGCCCTTGGTGATCGGCAGCAGGAACAGGACCAGGCCGGTGGACAGGCCGAGCGCGCCGGGCAGGTCGAACGTGCCCTTCGCGCGCGTCGGGGACTCCGGCACGACGGCCAGGGCGAGGACGATGGCGAGGACGCCGAGACCGGCCGCGGCGTAGAAGAGCGCGTGCCAGTTCGTGTGCTGGGCGATCAGCGCCGCGCCGGGCAGCGCCAGGCCGCCGCCGACGCCGATGGAGGAGCTCATGAGGGCCATCGCCGAGCCGAGCCGCTCCCGGGGGAGCATGTCGCGCATGAGCCCGATGCCGAGCGGGATGGCGCCCATGGCGAAGCCCTGGAGCGTACGGCCCACGATCATGGTGAGCAGCTGGCTGGTGACGGCGCTGATCACCGCGCCGACCACCATGACCGCGAGGCTGGTGATCAGCATGCGGCGCTTGCCGTAGAGGTCACCGAGGCGGCCCATGATCGGGGTGGCCACCGCGCCGGAGAGCAGGGTGGAGGTCAGCACCCAGGTCGCGTTGCTCGGCGCCGTGTGCAGCAGCTGCGGCAGGTCCTTGATGACCGGCACGAGCAGGGTCTGCATGACTGCGACAACGATGCCCGCGAAGGCGAGTACCGGGACGACCGCCCCGCTGGCTCTCCGGGCGGGCAGGTCGGTCGTCGTGAGCGTCATGGGGTGAGGCCTCCGGGCAGAGGTAGGACCGTGGTGGTGGTCATGCGTGTCGTGTACGTGAGCTGCAACCCCGTATGCCGAGGCAACTATTCCGTCACCCGGAAACCGTAAAACACGCATTTGCCCGGCTTATTTGGCTTTGGTGCCGACACACACGGATCCCTTTCGGCACGACGGCCCCATCTGTGACCACTCTGTGATCTTCCCGTGCACAACGGTGCGGATGCCCGGGAGGTCTGAAGGGCGTGCGCCCGGAGCGGCGCACCGCTTCAGACCCCGACATCCGACGAGGAAACGTTGATGAGACGTCCCGTCCGCAGATCCGTCTCCCGGGCAGCGATCGGTCTCGTGGCGGCCGCCGCTCTGGCCGCCGGGTTCGGCTCAGCCGCACCCGCGCTCGCCGACGACGGCGCCCCACTGCCGGTCGCGATCACCGGCGCGAGCCACGTGGATCTGTCGCTCCAGGGCGACGACGACGACCCGAGCCAGCCCCAGGTCTCGCTGCGGCTCGCCGCGCCCGGCAGCGACGAGCCGGACGACGACGGGGTGGTCCCCGTCGTCCACCAGGGCCCGTACACGATCAAGATCGACGCCAGCGGCCTCGAGGGCGTCGCCGCCGTGAAGCTGCCCTGCGACGCGACCGGCCTGACCGCCGTCTGCGAGCGCGACGACATCAACGCCGGGGAGGCGTACAACCGCATCGGCGGCATCCGCCTCGACATCGACGCCGACAGCGCGGCCGGGGACTTCGGCACCATCAAGGTGACCGGCGAGGGCGAGGGCGTCGAGTTCACGCCGCTCACCATCGACGTGCTGGTCGGCGGTCCGGAACTGCTGGGCCGCAAGCTCGCCGAGCCGAAGGGCCTCGCCGCCGGCGACACCTACGAGGCGCCGGTCGGGTTCCGCAACGTCGGCGGCATGGCGGCCGACGGCGCCGTGCTCCACTTCCACGGCTCGCGCGGGCTGAGCTTCCCCGACAGCTACGGCAACTGCGCCTACAAGCAGACCACCGAGGGGTCGCTGCTCTACCAGGGCACCGACGCGATCTGCACCTTCGCCGGCACGTACAAGACGGGCACGGCCTACACCCTGTCCGGACCGCTGAAGGTCAAGACGGCCGCGTTCGCCCTCAGGGACGGCTTCAGCTACGGGTTCTCCGCGGTCGGCGCGAAGAAGGCCGAGGCGCTGCTGGAGAACGACGGCTACACGCCGGGTACCGGCGCGCCGCTGACCCTCGAGGAAGTCCCCGGCGCCCCCGCGGGTGACTACACGCGCTACACCGATCTCGACCTGCCCAGCCACAACACCTACGACCTGGTGCTCACCGGTGCCTCCGCCCGGGGCGACGCCGGCGACACGGTGAAGGCGGAGATCGGCTTCCGCAACGACGGTCCGGCCTGGATCAGCGCTCTGCGCAGCGGCGGGGAGCCGATCATCTTCTCCGTCGCCGTGCCCGAGGGCGCGAAGGTGACCAAGAGCCCCAAGGGCTGCAGCTTCACCACCATCGACGAGGGCGTCAAGGGCTACCTGTGCTGGGTCGACACCCCGCTGCTGGAGGACGCGAAGCTGAGCTTCCCGTTCGAGCTGCGCATCGACAAGGTCGTGAAGAACGCCAAGGGCAAGGTCGCCCTGCCGGCGTGGAACAACCCGGTCGAGCCCGAGCAGTCCAACAACACCGCCTGGATCGTCCTGAACGCCACCGGCGACGGCGACGGCTCGCAGGGCTCCTCCGGTGGCCCCTCGGCCACCCCGGAGCCCACCGCCTCCGGCGACGACGAGTCGGGCTCCGCCGGCACGTCCGGCAACGGCGGCTCCTCGTCCTCCGGCGGCGACTCCGGCGGCGGCCTCGCCTTCACCGGCGCCGGCGGCGCGCTGCTCCTCGGCGGCTCCGCGATCCTGGCCCTCGGGCTGGGCGCCGTGATCATCGTCGTCGTACGGCGCAGGAGCGCCGCCTGACGCCGCACCGCCACCACGCGACGGCCGCCACGCCCCTCGGGGCGCGGCGGCCGTCGTCGTACCGGGTGACGGGGGCCAGGCGGAGGTCTACCGCCCGCCGAGCTCCACGGGCCCGCCGGTGAAGGCGTCGAGCAGGATCCGCCCACCGAGCGGCCGGTCAAGGCGGACCGTCACCGGGTCGACGAGCAGTTGCGCGGTGCACGGGCCGTCGTCCGCGCCGCGGACCGTGCCGCGGAGCACCACGCTGTCGCGGGTCTCCAGCACGTCGACGGCCGGACCGTCGTCACAGGCGCCGTGCTCCGCCTGGACGGTGACGCTCCGGCCGTCCTCGGCGACCTTCCGCAGCCCGTGCAGCGGCATCCCGGGATCGGTGGCCTGGGAGAGGGCGGCGATCGGGGCGCCCGGCAGCCGCGCGGGGCTGATCGCGGCACGCACCAGCGGGGTGTCGTAGCCGTCGAGCGTGAAGTGCCAGGCGGGGACGCGGGCCTCGCCGCGGCTGGTGAGCAGGGTCATCTCGCCGAAGGTGGCCTTGGTGACGGTCAGCGGGTCCGCGCGGCCCTCCGGCCCCTCGTCCAGCCCGTCGTAGGCCTCCCGTGCCGTCATCGGCGTGACGGGCGTCGACGTCCCGTCCGCCCAGCGGATGCGGCCCTCGTGCTCGGTGCGGGGCAGCGCCCCACGGTGCTCGAAGTTCCGCGTCAGGTAGGCCTGCTTGTCGGCGTCCGTACGGAAGGCGTTGTCCGGGAGCCGGACCACGTCCTCCAGCGGGTAGAAGCCCTCCCGCCACGATCGTGCGGACTCCGAGCCCTCCCAGGCCTCGGCGACCTCCCGCATGCGCGCGGTGGCCGCACCGTCGTCGTCCGCCGCGGACACCGTCCGCGCTCCGCATCCGGCGGATCCCACGAGCAGACAGACGGCACCCACCAGCACGAGCGGTCTCATGACGCCTCCCCAAGGCAGTGGGCCCCCCTCGGAGCCTGCCGATGTGACGTGCCGCCCCGGCAGCGGGTTCCGCCCGCGTCACCCGCCGGGCGGCGCGGGCGGCGCGGACGGGTTCCTCCGGTTGCCCACCCGGGTGAACAGCCCCGCGCCCGGGGGCAGTCCCAGGAGGATGCCGGCCTGAAGGTCGAAGTCGGCGGCGGGCGGGGACACCAGGAGGTCGACGGTGAAGCCGAGCACTCCCGTCGCCGCCACGACCAGGGCACGGACCGCGGCGGCCACGCCCCGGCGGCGAGGACGCTCCCGCGCGGCGTCGGCGACGGCACCACGACTGATCAGGGCGGTCACGACCGGCGCCGTGCTCGCATCGGGCAGCAGGCCGAACGGCCGGAGCAGCAGGGCGATGTCGCCGCGAGGCACCAGCGCCATCACCATCAGCCACGCGGTGGGTGCGGCCACAGCACGGGGCCGGGGCCGGCCGGGGCCGGCCCCGTCGGGCCGGACGCGTCGGGCCGCTCGGTCGCCCGGGCCGCGAGCCTATCCGGGCTCCCGGCCCGTGGGGCAGGCCCGAGACACACGGAACGACGCCGCGAAATGCCGGGCCGGCTTCGCGGGGGGCGCCGGGCCGGCCGGGTAGCGTCGCCCTCACCAGCGGCCCCGAGGGGCCGTCCCTCCTGCGACCTGGAGCACCGGTATGCCCGCGTACGGATTCTTCGTGGAGTTCGAGGCCCGGCCGGGCCGGGAGGACGAGGTCGTCCGTTTCCTCGTCGACGCCAAGGCGCTGGTCGACGCCGAGCCGGGCACGTTGGCGTGGTTCGCCTTCCGCCCGGCGCCGTCCTCGTTCCGCATCTTCGACGCCTTCGAGACCGAGGAGGACCGCGAGACGCACCTGCGGGGCAAGGTGCGGCAGCGCATCGAGGCGCTCGGTGACGAACTGTTCGCGGTGCCGCCCGTCATCACCCCGGTCGACGTCCTCGCGGCGAAGCTGCCCGGCTGACGGGGCGCAGGGTACGGCAGCCACCGGGCTCAGGGGGCACCCCCCCCCCCCGCCGCGGACGGCCCCCGCAGGTCGGCGCAGACTGTGAACGGAATGTTCACGCCGTACGACACCGCTGGTCAGGGGAACTCCACCACCGCAGGCCTCTACTGAGTCCGCGAACCCCTGCTCAGCCCTGGAAGAAGAGAAAAGATGTCCATGTACCAGCGCATCATGGTTGCCGTCGACTCCAGCCCCTCCCGCCAGTCCGCCCTGCGCACGGCCGGAGACATGGCCCGGCTGAGCGGCGCCGCGGTGCACGTCGTGCACGTGCTCGCCTCGACGGTCGCGTTCGACACCGTCATGACCCTGGAAGGGGACTCCGACGCCGGCGCCGTCGTCGACGAGGCCGTCGCCACGCTCCACGACATGGGTGTGGCGGAGGCCGACGGTGAGCTCGTCCGCGACGTGACCACGCAGGAGATCGCCGGCGCGATCTCCGCCGCGGCGGAGCAGTTCAAGGCTGACCTCCTGGTCGTCAGCCCCCACCACCGCGGCTCGGTCGCGGCGTTCTTCAACCCCCGTGTCAGCGACGCCATCGCCCACACCAGCCGCATCGCGGTGCTGCTCGTCCCCGAGGAGCGGGCCGAGGGCGACGACTCCGCCGCCTGACCGCGCCCGTACGACCCCTCACGGCGTGGGCACGTGCTCCGGGAGCATCCCCGGCGTGTTTGACGGCGTGCCAGAACTCCTCCGGCACCGGATGGTCGAAGAACGCCACGCTCGCGACCGCCGGGTGCCCCAGCGGGAAGCGCACGGCAGCCAGGGGACCACGCGCCCGTCCGGCGCACCATGCCCGCTGCGGCGCGGGCCAGGGGTCAGCGGCGCCCGGGTCGTCGTGCGCCGCGGATGAGCTGCTGCGCGGCGAGGTGGCCCGAGCCCCCGCCGAGGCCGGGGCCGGGGTGGGTGGAGGCGCCGATCTGCCACAGCCCGGGGACGGGTGTGGCGTGCCGGGGCGCGCCGGGCAGCGGTCGCCACAGCAGGCTCTGGTCGAGTTCGGCCGAGCCCCCGTACGGGTCGCCGGCCACCGCGTTGGGGTTGTGCCCGGACAGGTCGGCCGGGGTGACGGCGTCCCAGGCGAGCACCTTGCCGGGCAGGTCGGGGGCGTGGCGGGCCACCCGGGCCAGGACCCGGCCGACGTAGCCCTCGGTCAGTGCCTCCGTCCAGCCGCCGCCGACGTCGAGTTCGCCGGCCGCGTCGCCGACGGGCGCGAAGGGCAGTTCCTGCAGCTGGATCCACAGGGACGCGGCACCTTCCGGCACGCGGGACGGGTCGAGGACGTACTGCTGGCCGACGACCACCGTGGGCCGGCGCGGCAGCAGGCCCGCCTCGGCCTCCGCGCAGGCGATCCCGGTGCTCGCCGATCCGTCGCTCAGGTGGAACAGCGGGATGCCGGCCAGCCGGTCGTCGTTCCAGCCGGGCGGGGCGGAGAGGGCGACGTGGAGCTGCATCGCGGCGCGGCCGTAGCGGTAGTGCCGGGCCTGGTCGCGGACCGCGGCGGGGACCGGGGCGTCCTGCGGCAGCAGTTCCCCGTACAGCGCGGTCGGGGTCACCGAGGCGAGGACGGCACGGCGGGCGTGGATGTGCTCACCGCCGCCGGCCACTCCGGTGACCCTGCCGTCGGTGAGGAGCAGCCGCTCCACCGGGTACCCGGTGCGGACGTCCACGTGGAGTTCCCCGAGGAGCGTCTCGAAGGCCCGGACGAAGTTGCCGGCGCCGCCCGCCACGACGGGCACCCCGTAGCCGTGGAGCGAGGCCGCGAGCACGGGCAGCAGCAGGCCGCCCCCGGCGTGGTCCGGGGACAGCCCCGCGTGCAGCAGCCAGGGCACCCACAGCAGGTCCGCCTCGTCGCCCCGGAACGCGCCGCGGCAGTAGGAGCGTCCGCTGGTGACGGCCGACCGGAGCCAGGCCTCGGTGCCGGTGAACCGTTCGCGGCGCACCAGCTTCGCGATGTGCCGCAGCGTCCGTGGGGAGCGGGGCTCGCCGCTCAGCATGCCGCCGATGGCGTCGGCGTTGTCGAGGAAGCGCCCCAGCATCGCCAGGTAGGCAGCCCTGTCCTCGGCCCGGCCGAACGCCTCCGCCGTGGTGGCCGCGTCGCGGTGCACGAGGAGCACACGGCCGTCGTCGGTGACGGTGCCGGTGACGAAGCCGTCGCCGTTGCGGTACTCCAGGCCGTGGCGGTGCAGGTCCTCGCCGAGGACGGCGTAGGCCCCTCCGGACACGAACAGCGGGTGCCAGGAGGAGTAGGTGTCGTGCAGGTATCCGGGCAGGGTGCGTTCCTCGGTGGCGATGAAGCCGCCCAGCCGGTCGCCCTGTTCCAGCAGGGCCACCGACCAGCCGTCCTTGGCCAGTTCGGTGGCGGCGACCAGGCCGTTCACACCGGAACCGACGACGACGACGTCGACCGTGCGTGCCATCACTGCTCCTCGGGCGCGTCACTCCGGGAGGCCGCTCCACGGGAACCGGCCGGGGCGACGTCCCCATGCGTCCACGGTCCAGCGTGCGCGCGGGGCGGGGCCCCCGCACGTCGGGCGGGCCACGCCCGGCCGCCACCGGTCCGGTCCCGACGCGGGTGGCGGCCCGGGGGGCGCCGCTTCGTGGGGCGCGACCACGTGCTTCGGTCGGCGTGTCGCACCGACGCACCCAGGCCGTCCACGCCCTTGCTGTCGACGGCCGGCGTGCCCGATGCTCATATCCCCAGAGCCACATCGGTCGCCCCCCGTCAGCCGTGGCCCGGTCCCGCGAAGCGCCCCTCCGGTGCGGGCATCGGCGCGACCCCCCACCGCGTGCGGGGCTGGCCGGTCATCAAGGGGGGTTCGATGCGGACTGAGCGGGTGATCCCGGTGTTCCAGCCGTTGGCACCCGGCGATCCGGCCACCGTCGCGGGGTACCGGATCGCCGCCCGCCTCGGTGAGGGGGGCATGGGGACGGTGTACCTGTCGTACACACCCGGCGGGCGCCCGGTCGCCATCAAGGTGATCCGGCCGGACCTGGCCGGGGACCACGAGTTCCGCCGCAGGTTCCGACTGGAGGTTCACGCCGCCCAGCAGGTGCAGGGCCTCTACACCACCCCGGTCATCGACAGCGACACCGATGGGGACCGCCCCTGGCTCGCCACGGCGTACGTGGCCGGGCCCTCCCTGCAGGCGGCCGTCGGCCGGCACGGGCCGTTCCCGGTGCCTGCCGTGGCGCTGACCGTCGCCGGGATCGCCGAGGCCCTGCAGGCCATCCACAGCGTCGGCATCGTGCACCGCGACCTCAAACCGTCCCACGTGCTGCTGGCCGCCGACGGACCGCGGGTCATCGACTTCGGGATCGCCCGGGCCGCCGACGCGACCTCGCTCACCGCAGCGGCGTCATCGTCGGCACCCCCGCCTTCATGACCCCCGAGCAGGCCTCCGGCGCCCCCTGTCTGCCCCCACCGACGTCTTCGCCCTCGGCCAGGTCGCCGTCTACGCCGCCACCGGCCGGCCCGCCTTCGGCGAGGGCACCCCGCACGCCGCGCTCTACCGCATCGTCCACGCGGAGCCCGAGCTGTCCGGCGTACCCGATGAGCTCGCAGAACTGGCCCGGCTGTGCCTGAAGAAGGATCCGGCCGCCCGCCCCACCCCCGCCGAGGTCATCGACATCTGCCGTCGGATCTCACCGCGGACGGAATTGCGCCGCCCCGAGGGCTGACTCCCGCCGGCCGTCACCGCCGACATCGGCCGCCACACCACCATGCCCGCCC
>NZ_JARAVO010000287.1:0-10715 GCF_033792805.1 Streptomyces sp. PA03-1a | reverse complement strand
CCACCGCGGCAGCCCCTGCATCGACGACGAGGATGGGGGCGGCCCCGGGGGCGGCGATGGCGTGCGGGGTCTGGGTCGCCGGGACGGGCCAGTGGGTGCACAGCACCAGGAACGTGGCCAGTGAGGTGCCGAACTGGGGCGAGGCGTGCAGGAAGGCGGGCAGTGCGGCCTGGGCCTGGGCCTCGGAGAAGCGGGCCCCGAGGGTGGAGCTGAGGCAGTCGACGGCGAGGAGGGCGTCCGCGGCGTTGCCGGAGTCGCCCTCGTCCGTGCCGCCGAACTGCTGCAGCTCGGTGGTGTCGCCGGCCAGGATCTGGCGCAGCATGGTGCGCAGTTCCTCCCAGGAGGCCTCGCGCAGGGCCGTGATGACCGCGGTGAGGAGGTCCTCGCCGGTGACGGTGATGTCCTTGCCCTGGCGCAGCGGGCCGGCGTCCAGCTTGTCCCGCAGGCCGTCGAGGACGCGGCCGGCCTCCGCGACGGAGTGGCCGACCGGGCAGTCGGGGCGGGCGGCGCAGTCGGCGGCGAAGGAGTCCCAGGCCAGCTGGTACCCGGCGGTGCTGTCCAGGTTCTCGCGGTAGCCGTCGATCGCCGGGTCGACGGCGCCGTCGAGGACCATGCGGCCGACCCGCGAGGGGAACAGCTCGGCGTAGGTCGCGCCGAGGTAGGTGCCGTAGGAGTAGCCGAGGTAGTGCAGGCGCTCGTCGCCGAGGAGGGCGCGCACGACGTCCATGTCGCGTGCCGCGTCCGGGGTGCCGAGGTGGGGCAGCAGTTCCCCGGCGTGCTCCTCGCAGGCGTCGGCGAGTTCCTCGAACGCCTCGTAGGAGTCGGTGATCTCGGCCGCGTCGCCGGACAGCCGCAGGCCGAAGCCCATGGGGATGGCCGGGGTGTCGGTGGCGCACTCCACGGGGGTGCTGTACTGCACGCCGCGCGGGTCGACGGCGACCAGGTCGTACGCGGAGCGCGTGGCCGGGGAGAAGGTGCCGGCGGCGGCGACCAGGTAGTCGACGGCGGACTCGCCGGGACCGCCGGGGTTGATTTGGAGCGAGCCGACGCGGGCGGCGGCCTCGCCGGTGGCCCGCACGCGGGCGGCGGTCAGGGTGATGTCGCCCGCTTCCGGGTGGGCGTAGTCCAGGGGCACCGTCACGGTCGCGCACTGGAAGCCGGGCACGTCCTGACAGGCTTCCCAGTCGAGGTGCTGCTCGTAGTAGCGCCGCAGCTCGGGGGGTACGCCCGCCGCGGGGTCCGCGGCCGCCCGGCCGGGGTCGGGGGACAGCCGCAGCGGGTCGGCGGTGGCGCAGGCAGCGGTCAGCAGGAGCCCGCAGGTGCTCAGCACCGCGAGCGCGCCCCGCAGCCTGCGCCGGGGTATCCCGTCGGTGTCCCGTACAGCGATCATCGCCACGCCTTCCTCGTACGCCCGTGTGACGGGGGGACCGCCGGACGCGGCGCCCGGGCCGCCCCGGGGAATCAGGGTCCGGTCGTGTCGCGGAGCGCTCGGACGCACCCCCCGCGGCTCCGCTGCGTCACCACCCCATCACACGTCGTACGTGATGGCGGCCCGAGTGGGCCGAACGCGTGAACTTCCCAAGGGCCCGGACAGGGGTTCAGCGGGGCGCGTAGGCGATGCGCTCGAAGGGCCAGGCGTCGGCCAGCCAGTCGCTGACGACGCGGTGGAGCGCGGCGTCCAGGGCGGCGTGGGGGGCGCTGACCCAGGAGCGGACGTCGATGACGCCGGGCTCGGTGCGTGAGCCGTAGACGTACACGCAGCCGATGACGTCGCCGCCGGGGACGGACAGGACGGTGTAGGTGAAGCCGGTGCGGCGCTCGAAGTCCTCCGCGTGCTTGCGCAGGTCCTCCAGGTTGGCTTCGAGGCTCATCCCGTCCGGCGGCGGCCAGGAGCGGCCCTCGAAGCCGGGGGTGGCGCGGATGTGGTCGATGCCGGACGTCCAGGCGGCGTGGTCGGCGGCGTTGTGCCGCGGGCCGAGGGGCTCCAGGCGGAAGCGTTCGGTGGCGGGCGGGTCCGGGACGACGAAGTCCGGCGGGACGAGGGGATGTTCGGTGTCGGTCATGGCGCGAGGGTAACCGGGTGCCGCCCGGGCCGTCGCAGGTGCGCCGCCGCCGTGCGAAGGTTGGGCCATGGGTGTCGAGTTCGTGGTCTTCATGACGCTGCCGGGCCTGGTGATCCTGCTGATCGGGGTGGCCTTCGTCGACCAGGTGCTGCGGGCGGGCCGGTGGGGCGGACGGAGCGGGCAGGTCTCCGCGACCGGTTTCGAGCAGCTGCACGCGAGCTTCTCGCCGGGCAAGCGCAGCGAGTTGGACGAGCGCCGGGCGACGCTGATGCTGCGCGACGAGGAGGGCGACGGGGCACCCCCGCGGTCGCGGGTGGACCTGGGGCGGGGGACGGCGCTGATCGTCGTTCCGGGGCGTGATCGCAGCTGGTGACGACGGCCACGGTCCGCTGCGGGGCGCGATCGGGTTTGATGGTGGCATGAGCGACGTCATGGCTGGTATGCCGGATTGGGAGAAGCGCTTCCGGGCGCCACGCGTCGGACTGCCGGAGTGGGCGGAGGACGCCCCCCACCGCAGCCTGTTCGTGTCGAATGCGACGGGTACCTACGAGCTGTACGCGTGGGACCGGACGACCGGGGCGCAGCGGCAGGTCACCGACCGGCCGAACGGCACGTCGGACGGGACGCTGACGCCGGACGGCGCGTGGGTGTGGTGGTTCGCGGACACCGACGGGGACGAGTTCGGGGTCTGGATGCGGCAGCCCTTCGCGGGCGGCCCGGACGAGCCGGCCGCGCCCGGCCTGGAGCCCTCGTACCCCGCGGGGCTGGCGCTGGGCCGGGGCGGGCTGTCGGTGGTGGGCCGCTCCACCGACGAGGAGGGCACGACGATCCACGTCGTGCGTCCCGGGGCGGAACCGGTGGAGATCTACCGGCACGAGGAGTCGGGTGGGGTCGGCGCGCTGTCGGAGGACGGCACGCTGGTCGTCGTCGAGCACACCGAGCACGGCGACGCGATGCACTCGGCGCTGCGGGTCGTCACGACGGACGGCACGACGGTCGCGGAGCTGGACGACAGCGAGGGCGGCACGAAGGAACTGGGCCTGGAGTGCCTGGGGTTCGCCCCCGTGCCGGGCGACGCCCGGCTGCTGGTGGCGCACCAGCGGCGCGGCCGCTGGGAGCCGATGGTCTGGGACGTCGCGGCGGGCACGGAGACCGCCCTGGCGATCGACCTGCCCGGTGACGTCGCGGCGGAGTGGTACCCGGACGGCACCGCGCTGCTGGTGGTGCACACGTACCGGGCCCGCAGCGAGATCTACCGCTACGGGCTGGCGGACGGCGAGCTGACCCGGCTGGACACCCCGGCGGGTTCGGTGAGCGGCGCGACGGCCCGCCCCGACGGCACGGTGGAGTTCCTGTGGTCGTCGGCGGCGGCGCCCTCCGAGGTGCGGTCGACGACCGGGGCCGTGGTGCTGGAGGCGCCGGGTGAGCGGGCCCCGGGCTCGCTCCCGGTGGAGGACGTGTGGGTGGACGGGCCCGGCGGGCCGGTGCACGCGCTCGTCCAGCGGCCCGCGCGGGGCGAGGGCCCGTACCCGACGGTGTTCGAGATCCACGGCGGGCCCACCTGGCACGACTCGGACGCCTTCGCGGCCGGCCCGGCGGCCTGGCTGGACCACGGGTACGCGGTGGTGCGGGTCAACTACCGCGGTTCCACGGGCTACGGCCGGGAGTGGACGGACGCGCTCAAGCACCGCGTCGGCCTGATCGAGCTGGAGGACATCGCGGCCGTCCGGACGTGGGCGGTGGAGTCGGGCTTCGCCGACCCGGCCCGGCTGGTGCTGTCCGGCGGCTCCTGGGGCGGCTTCCTGACGCTGCTGGGGCTGGGCACCCAGCCCGAGCTGTGGACGGTGGGCCTGGCGGCGGTGCCGGTCGCGGACTACGTGACGGCGTACGGCGACGAGATGGAGGCGCTGAAGGCGCTGGACCGCACCCTGTTCGGCGGTTCCCCCGAGGAGGTCCCGGACCGCTACGAGGCGTCCTCGCCGATCACGTACGTGGCGCGGGTCAAGGCCCCGGTCTACGTCTCGGCGGGCCTCAACGACCCGCGCTGCCCCATCCGGCAGATCGACAACTACGTCGAGCGGCTGGCGGGCCTGGGCAAGGCGCACGAGGTCTACCGCTACGACGCCGGGCACGGCTCGCTCGTCGTCGACGAGCGGATCAAGCAGCTACGACTGGAGCTGGATTTCGTCCGGCGCCACCTCGGCGGCTGAGGCCGCGGCCGGCCCCTCCTCCCCGGTGAGGCCGAGCTCGGCGTCGCGCCGGGTCTCGGCCTCCCGCCGGACGAGCCGGAACCACATGAAGACCACGAAGCCCGCGAAGACGAACCACTCGCCGGTGTAACCGAGGTTCTGGAAGGCCTTGAGGTCCAGGCCGGTGCCGCTCGGCGCGACCGGCGGGACGGCCCGCAGGGGCGCGGGGACGGCCTCGGTCTGGGTGATCCAGGCGCCATACACCTGGTACGGGACGAGGTTGACCAGGGACGCCGCGCTGATGATCCCCAGCTGTCCCTCGGCGAGCCCGCCGCGGCCGATCGCGCCGTCGGTGCCGGCGCTCTCGGGGGCCTGCAGGGCCCCGGTGACGGTGACCTCGCCGGCCGGCGGTGCGGGCACGCCGACGGCGGACGCGCGGTCCGCGTCGCCGGGCAGCCAGCCGCGGACGACGGGCAGGGCGGCAGCGCCGTCGCCGGTCAGCAGCGGGGTGAGCACGTAGTAGCCGGTGCGTCCGTCGAGCTCACGGCCGGGCACGAGGAACTGGTGCGCCGTGTCGTAGCGGCCGGTGGCCCGTACCGTGCGGCCGGCCGTCTCGGTGGTCAGCGCGGAGGTCGCCCGCGGCAGCAGGCGCTCCAGCGGCGCCGCGTCCCGGGCGGTGGCCGCGGGCTTGTCCTGGGCGGCGCGGTGGCTGTCGACGCGGGCCTCGAACCGGCTCAGCTGCCAGCTGCCCATGAAGGTGCAGAGGACCACGGCGCACACCATGAAGAGGTGCCCGCCCAGCCAGCGGGGGGACAGCAGGAACCGGTACACGCCGTCAACGGTACGGGGCGCCCGGGCGTCCCCGGGAACCGCCCCCCGCTACTGCGCGGCGATGGCGCCTGTCCTGTAGACCGTCCCGGCGCAGGCACCGCCGATCGTCGCCATGACGACGGGCGCTCCGGCCTCGGGCGTGTGGCTCAGCACGATGCTGCCCGCCGGGCCGCCCTGGCCGGGGCCGTCCACACCCGCCGGGGGCGCGGACGCCTCGCCGGACGGGGTGTTGGTGGCGGTCGCGGTGGGCGTCGGCGTGGCCGGGGGGGTGCAGCCGCCCGAGTCGCCGCCGGCGGCCGGGACCCAGGTGAACTCGACCCGGTAGCTCTGCCCGGGCTTGAGGATCAGCGTCGTGCCGAGGGAGTCGGGCAGTGTGGTGCCGTCGTTCGGGGTGTGGTCGACGACGTTGATGCGGGCGGAGTCGGCCGCGCCCTGGGTGGAGGAGACGCTGACCGAACCGCCGCCATCGACGGTGCACGAGCCCTTCGAGGTGTTCGCCACCTGGAACCAGCCGTCGACCCGGCCCGAGCCGTCGGCGGCGCCGGCGTACCCGGAGGCGCTGCCGAGGTCGCCGGCGGTGCACAGCGGGGCGTTGGCCGCGAGCGTGTCGGAGGGGTCCGCGGAGCCCGTTGCTCCGGGGGTGACGTGCCCGTGGGAGCCGCCGGTGCGCGTGGGGTCCTCGTCGCGACGGCCGTCGCCGTCGGACGGGGAGGGCGTGCCGGCGCCGGCGGCGGGGCCGTTCGCGTCGCCGTCGGTGCCACCGGTGTCCTGGGCGCTGGAGGCGTTGGCGGTGCCGGTCCTGGCGGATCCGGAGAGGTCCGCCGCGTGGAGGGCGGCGGGGACCGCGACCAGCGCCAGCAGGCACGCGGCCGCGCTGCCGGCCAGCAACTGCCGACGGTGCGCCCGCCGGGCGGGGACCGCGCGGCGCAGGTGCTCCAGCGCCTCCTGGCCCGGTTGGATGTCGCTCACGGCGTCGCGCATGAGCCGGCGCAGCGCCAGTTCGTCGGGGTTCAGCCGCTCCTCGGGGCTGCCACCGCCGATGTCGTTCTCGGTTTCCATACCGCCGGGTGGGTTCGGGTTGGTCATGCCGGGGCCTCCATCGCGACGCGGAGCGCCGCGAGACCACGCGAGCCGTACGCCTTCACCGAGCCTAGGGAAATGCCGAGGGTCTCGGCTACTTGGGCTTCGGTCATGTCGGCGAAGTAGCGCAGGACGAGGACCTCGCGCTGCCGGCGCTGCAGCTTGCGCAGGGCCGCCTTCAACTCGTCACGCTCCAGCGCCTCGTACGCCCCCTCCTCGGCGCTCGCCATGTCGGGCATGGGCTTGGACAGCAGCCGCATGCCCATGATGCGGCGGCGCAGCGCGGAGCGGGAGAGGTTGACGACGGTCTGCCGGAGGTAGGCGAGGGTCTTCTCGGGTTCGCGGACCCGCTTGCGGGCCGAGTGGACGCGGATGAAGGCCTCCTGGACGACGTCCTCGCAGGAGGCGGTGTCGTCCAGCAGGAGTGCGGCGAGGCCGAGCAGCGAGCGGTAGTGGGCCCGGTAGGTCTCGGTGAGGTGGTCGACGGTGGTCCCGACTGACATCGCGGCGTCAGTGTCGCCGCGGTCGCGGTCCGAGGGCGCCTGCACCACAGGCCAGGGCGCGATCACCGGGATGCCGCCGACTGCGCGCGACGGCCGCCGGACGTGCGGACGCGCCGGAGCGCTGCCCCGCCCCACGAGGGGTGCTTCGATGCCGAGTGCCTCTGCCACGCCTGTTGGACACGCGTCCCCCCGTCAGGGTTGTACGCCCGAGGCACCGTTTTTGACGGTGTAGCACATATGCGCATGCGTACCAACTCTTCCCCAATGCCCCTTTTGCTGGCGCTGTTGCGCCGCGCCCGGCCTGCAGCACAGTAGGGCAGTGCGCTGACACAAAGACGCTCCCTGCGCGTCGCACGGTTGCGACACACAGGGAGCTGAAATTGTCTGGCGCCTACAGGCTTCCGATCAAGCGGTCCAGACCAGAGATTTGGGTCACCCGACCGAAATCGGGGTGCTCAGCGGCCTGTTCCTCCGTAGACGACCGCTTCGTCGGTTTCGCTGTCCAGGCCGAACGCGGAGTGCACGGCGCGCACGGCCTCGTTGACGTCGTCGGCGCGGGTGACGACCGAGATGCGGATCTCGGAGGTCGAGATCAGCTCGATGTTCACGCCCGCGTTGGACAGCGCCTCGAAGAACTGCGCCGTGACACCGGGGTTGGTCTTCATGCCTGCGCCGACCAGCGAGATCTTGGCGATCTGGTCGTCGTAGCGGAGCGTCTCGAAACCGATGGTGCCCTGGACGCGCTTCAGGGCCTCGATCGCCCTCGGGCCGTCGGCCTTGGGGAGGGTGAAGGAGATGTCGGTCAGGCCGGTGGCCGCGGCCGACACGTTCTGCACCACCATGTCGATGTTGATCTCGGCGTCCGCGATCGCCCGGAAGATCACGGCCGCCTCGCCCGGCTTGTCGGGCACACCGACGACCGTCACCTTGGCCTCGGATGTGTCGTGCGCGACACCGGAGATGATCGCGTGCTCCATGCCCGTCTGGTCCTCTCGCGGCTCATTGCTGACCCAAGTGCCCTGGAGGCCGGAGAACGACGACCGGACGTGGATCGGGATGTTGTAACGGCGGGCGTACTCCACGCAGCGGTGGAGCAGCACCTTGGAGCCGGAGCTGGCGAGCTCCAGCATGTCCTCGGAGGAGATCCAGTCGATCTTCCGCGCCTTCTTCACCACGCGCGGGTCGGCGGTGAACACGCCGTCGACGTCGGTGTAGATCTCGCACACCCCGGCGTCGAGGGCCGCCGCCAGCGCCACCGCGGTGGTGTCGGAGCCGCCCCGGCCCAGCGTCGTGATGTCCTTGCTGTCCTGGGACACGCCCTGGAAGCCGGCCACGATCGCGATGTTGCCCTGGTCGAGGGCGGTGCGGATGCGGCCCGGCGTGACGTCGATGATGCGTGCTTTGTTGTGGACGGAGTCGGTGATGACACCCGCCTGACTACCGGTGAACGACTGCGCCTCGTGTCCGAGGTTCTTGATCGCCATCGCCAGCAGGGCCATGGAGATCCGTTCTCCGGCGGTCAGCAGCATGTCGAACTCGCGGCCGGTAGGCATCGGAGATACCTGTTCGGCGAGCTCGATCAACTCGTCCGTCGTGTCACCCATCGCCGAGACCACGACGACCACCTGGTGGCCGCTCTTCTTGGCATCGACGATCCGCTTGGCAACGCGCTTGATGCCCTCGGCATCCGCAACGGAGGAGCCGCCGTACTTCTGCACGACAAGGCCCACGTGCGCTCCTCAAATCCGGTACTGCGTTCGGCTCAGTCTAACGAGCAGGCCGGAACCGACCCCTCAATACCACATGCTGAGACGCCGGGCCCACTCTGCGAGCCATCTGCCCAACGACACGCCGACCTATGCACACCGGGCGGCGTGCTCCGGGTCACTACGGCCCCGGGTCCCCGCCTGGGAGACCCGACCACGCACACGCGCCCGCCCCTCGGGAGGGGCGGGCGCGGTGGGGGTTCAGCGGCTGGGGCGCAGCCCCAGCGGCTTGGCGATCTCGGCGGCCATGACCCGGCCGGCCTCGGCGGCGAGCTTGTCCTCGTCGTCCGCGCCGTGGTCGGTGTCCAGTCCGTCCAGCGCGTCCAGCGGGCTGTCCAGCCGCACATGGGCGACGAGGGACTGCAGGGCCCGCAGCGAGGCCGAGGCGGTCGGCCCCCAGTTGGACAGGTAGGAGAACTGCCACCACCACAGCGCCTCGCTGACCCGGCCCTCGCGGAAGTGCGCCAGGCCGTGCGCGAGGTCCGTCACCACGTCCGCGAGGTCGTCGGAGATCCGGCAGGCCACCGGGGTGCTGCGCGGCACGTAAGGGTCGAAGACCTCGGAGTAGACGTCGATCGGCTCCAGCAGCACCGCGAGCCGCTGGCGCAGCTCGTCGGCGTCGGGCTCCGGGCCGATGTCGGGCTCGTAGCGCTCCTCCGGGACGATGTCCTCGTGCGCCCCGAGGCGGCCCCCGGCCAGCAGCAGCTGGGAGACCTCCAGCAGCAGGTAGGGCACCGCGCTGTCGGGGTCGTCGCCCTTGGCGACCTCCCGTACCGACAGGATGAAGCTCTCGATCTGGTCCGAGATCGAGGAGGCGAAGTCGTCGGGGTCCAGGGCGTTGTCAGACATCAAGCAGCCGCCTTCCTTCAAAGGCCCGGCCGAGCGTGACCTCGTCGGCGTACTCCAAGTCGCCGCCGACCGGCAGACCGCTCGCGAGACGGGTGACCTTCAGTCCCATCGGTTTGACCATGCGTGCGAGATACGTGGCCGTCGCCTCCCCCTCGAGGTTGGGGTCGGTGGCCAGGATCAGCTCGGTGACGCTACCGTCCGCGAGCCGCGCCAGCAGCTCCCGTATGCGCAGGTCGTCCGGGCCGACCCCCTCGATCGGACTGATCGCGCCGCCGAGCACGTGGTAGCGGCCGCGGAACTCGCGGGTCCGCTCGATCGCCACCACGTCCTTGGGTTCCTCGACCACGCAGATGACGGCCGGGTCGCGGCGCGGATCACGGCAGACCCGGCACTGGTCGGCCTCGGCGACGTTGCCGCAGACCGCGCAGAACCTGACCTTCGCCTTCACCTCGCTGAGGGCGTGCGCGAGCCGTCGGACGTCGGCGGGGTCCGCCTGCAGGATGTGGAAGGCGATCCGCTGCGCGCTCTTGGGACCCACGCCGGGCAGCCTGCCCAGCTCGTCGATCAGGTCCTGAACCACGCCCTCGTACACGCTGTGCCCTCTTCGTCGCCTGGAACTAGAAAGGAAGGCCGGGGATGCCCCCGAGCCCCTGGGCGAGCGGGCCGAGCTTGCTCTGCTGCAGCTCCTGCGCGCTCGCGGTCGCGTTGTGCACGGCGGCGACGACCAGATCGGCCAGCGTCTCCGTGTCCTCAGGATCGACCGCCTTGGGGTCGATGACCAGCCCCCGCAGCTCACCGGCTCCGGTCACGGTCGCCTTCACCAGACCACCGCCGGCCGTTCCCTCGATCTCGGTCTCGGCGAGCTCCTGCTGGGCCGCCGCGAGGTCCTGCTGCATCTTCTGTGCCTGCTTGAGCAGCTGCTGCATGTTCGGCTGACCACCACCGGGGATCACGGTCTCGCTCCTGCCTCACGACGTCGGTTGTGCGGGTAGGGCGAGCCTACGTGCTCGGGGGCCCGCTCGCGCTACCCGTACGAGGGAACGAGCGGCGCGCGTCGCCCGTTCCGCCCCCGCCGTACCGTTCCGCACAGGGGAACGGGGGCGCCGCGGCTACTCGTTGGCGATCTCCTCGATCACGGTGGCACCCAGCTCGCGCACGATGAGGTCGTGGCCGCTGAGCGCCGTCTCGTCCAGGTCCGGGTCGTCGTCCTCGGGCATGTCGTACTCGATGGGCGGCGGCTCGTCGGTGACCGGCGGGTACGCGGACGCCGCAGGCGCCGCGTTGACGGCGGCACGGGCCGCCGCGGCGGCGGGCGGCGACGGGGACGGCGCCGGGCTCTGGGACTGCTGGTGGGGTTGTTGCTGCGGTTGCTGGTGATGGTGCTGGTGCTGCTGCTGCTGCTGCGCGGACGGTGCCGGGGACGCGGGGGCGGGA
>NZ_JARAVO010000286.1:0-10737 GCF_033792805.1 Streptomyces sp. PA03-1a | reverse complement strand
CGCCGGACCCCCTCCCGGTCCCGGGGAGGGGTGTCCGGCGCCGCCGCTGCGCCGTGGCGTCGCGAAGGGTCAGCCGATCTCGGCCCCGTACACCTCGAGCGCGTCCGTCACCGGCTGGAAGAACGTCTCCCCGCCGCCGGTGCAGTCGCCGCTGCCGCCGGAGGTCAGGCCGAGCGCGGTGCTGCCGGAGAAGAGGGCGCCGCCGCTGTCGCCGGGCTCGGCGCAGACGTCGGTCTGGATCAGTCCGGAGACCGAGCCCTCCTGGTAGTTGACGGTTGCGTCGAGCCCGGTGACCGTGCCGTCGTGCACCTGGGTGGTGCTGCCGCTGCGCTGCACGGCCTGGCCGACGGTCGGCGTGGCCGCCGACGTGATCTCCTGCGTCGAGCCGTTGTAGAGGTCGACCGCGCTGGGGTGGTCGACACCGGTGCCGGTGTACTTCACCAGCGCGTAGTCGTGGCCGGGGAACGTCGCGGCCTCGACCGAGCCGATCTCCTGTCCGCCGGAGCTGTCCGACCAGCTCTTGATGCCCACGCCGCAGTGACCCGCGGTGAGGAAGTACGGCTGCCCGTCCTTGACGACGTTGAAGCCGAGCGAACAGCGCGCGCCGGAGCCGAAGATGGCGTCGCCGCCGGCGATGAAGGGCTGGAACTCACCCTTCGACTTGTGAATCCGGGCGGTCCCGGCGCCGAGCCCGTCGACCGCCTTGCCGAGCCGTGCCATCCCGGCCGCCGACACGGTCCGGTCGGCCGTCACGACCACCTGGTTGGTCCGCGGGTCGACGGACCAGGCCGTGCCGGGGATGCGGGCCTCCAGGCCCAGGGTGCGCGTGGCGGAGCGCAGTTCGGCCATGGTGTTGGCGACCGTCTTCGGCACGGCGCCCGCCGCGCGGACGGTGTCGGCGGCCGCTTCGTCGAGCACGTTGACGACGAGCCGGTCGCTCGCGGCGTCGTAGTACGACCCCGCGGTGTCCTCGGTGCCGAGCTGCGAGGTGAGGTGCGCGGCCAGGGTCACCGCGGCGGCGGGCGTGAGGCTCTTGGGGGCGGGCGCCGGGCTCGGCGCCGCGTTGGCCTGCGGCAGCACGATCAGTGCCGCCAGCACGGCCGCAGCCCCGCTGCCCGCGAGCACGGCCTTCCGCCCGGATATTCGACGATGCTTCAAGTCCTGTACCTCCACGTGGGGGGATGGGCCGGCTCAACTACCGCCAACCCGGAGGAATTTGCGGTGCAAGGCGTCACATCCCGAAAAGAATGCGTGTCCACGCCAAGCAACGCCGTCGAGTATTCCGAGGCCGTTCCGTGACCGGCAAGGCAGGATTCCGGTCTCCACAGCCGTCTCACAAGACATCCCGATTCCCGGTGTGGAACCTTTCATTCCGCTGTGCGGGAGGGCTCCCGCCGCGCTGCGCGACGGGCCGCACACGTCAGGTGAGGACTACACCTGTCCGGTAACCGCCCACGCGAACGCCGACAGGCGCCCCCGCGGGGGCGCCTGTCGTGCCGTCGGTTCCGGTCCGCTACGTGCCCGGCGGGACGGCGGGGATCGCCTCCTGCGGCGTACGCGTCGTCGACTGCGTCCCCGCGGCGGTGGCCGCCGGGTCGAGGTCCCGGTGGACGACGCGGGCGACCGCCTCGATCGTGGCGACCCCGGTGTTCATGGTGCGGTTGTCCTGCGTCAGCACCGTGAGGGAGTAGTCGTGCCCCGAGCCGGTGAACGCGCCGAGGCTGTGCACCCGCCAGCCGTGGGTGGCGCGCGGCAGCCAGCCGTTCTTCACGTGGACCGTCACCCCGCGCGGGGCGCCGGCGGGGGTGCCCCAGCGCTGTGTGCCGACCACCTTGTTCATCAGCTTCAGGATGTACGCCCGGGAGTTGTCGCTCAGCACCGCGTTCTTCGCCGTCACCAGGTCGAGCAGCCGCTGCTCGTCCTTCGCCGTGATCTGCGTGAGCCCCCAGTAGCCGTTGCTCCCCGGCACGGTGCGGGTCATGCCCGCGGCCTTCAGGAAGCCCTTCACCTTGGCCACCCCCAGCTGCCGCCACAGCTGCGTGGTCGCGGCGTTGTCCGACTTGGTGATCATCGCCGTGGCCAGCTTCACCTCACGCGCCGTCAGGTAGCGGTTGCGCTTCTTGTTGTCCCACAGCAGGGTGGCCAGCACCGTCACCTTCACCGTGCTCGCCGAGTCGAACCGCTGGTCCGCGCGGAGCGTGCACACCGTCTTCGTCCTGCGGTCCCGCAGCGACAGGGCCACCGTCGCCGTCCTGCCGCGCAGCGCACCGGTGATGTCGGCGCTCAGCTTCGCCGCGAGCCCCGCCTTGCCCGAGGTGCACACCACGGCCGGTGCCGCCGCCGCGGCGCTCCCCGCACCCGTCCCCACGACGGCCGTCGGCGCGACCGCGCCCACCACGACCGCGGCCGCCACCACTCTCCCGGCGCGCCGCGCCGTCCGTCCCCGCCCCATGGCCCCTCCCCGTCATCCCCTGGACCCCGCTCCCGGGCCTCGCAGACGTTGACCCACGGCCGCGGGCGAAAGGTTGTACGGATGCGGCACCGGGGTGCGGGGCGGGGGTCAGCGGACGCCGCGCGTGCGGAACTGGACGCTGATCCGCGGCCCCACGGCGCGCGTGCTCTTGGGGATCGCGTGCTCCCACGTCCGCTGGCAGGAGCCGCCCATCACCACGAGGTCGCCGTGCCCGAGCGGCAGCCGCATCGAGGCCGCGCCCCCGCCGCGGGGCCGCAGCGCCAGGTCGCGCGGGTCGCCGACGGACAGGATCGCCACCATCGTGTCCTGGGTCGCCGACCGTCCGGTCCGGTCCCCGTGCCAGGCGACGCTGTCCCGGCCGTCCCGGTAGAAGCAGAGCCCCGCCGTGACGAAGGGCTCGCCGAGCTCGTCCGCGTAATGGGCGTCGAGCGCGGCCCGGGCCTCGTCGAGGACGGGGTGCGGCAGCCCGTCGCCCTCCCCGTAGAAGGCCAGCAGCCGGGGCACGTCGACCTCCCGCTCGTACATCTGCCGCCGTTCGGCCCGCCACGGGACCGAGCCGGCCAGTTCCTCGAACAGGGCGTCGGCCCCCTGCAGCCATCCGGGCAGCAGGTCGAGCCATGCGCCGCTGCCGAGCCCGGTCCGCCGGAGGCCGTCCAGCGGACCGAGCAGCAACTCGTCGCTCTGGTCGAAGAGCGATCCCTGGAGCGGTGCGGTCATGCGTCCAGGGTAACCCCTCAATCGAACAAGCGAGCTATTCGCCGAACGCGGCCAGGTCGAGCCCGGCCAGCCGCTCGGGATCGGCCAGGATGTCCAGCTCGACGACGAGCCCGTCCACGATCGTGAAGCCCATGACCGACACCACCCGGCCCTCCGCCACGGCGACCACCCCCGGCGCCCCGTTGACCAGTGCCGGCCGTGCGTGCAGGGCCGCCCGCCGGAAGGAGAGCGCCTGGCTCGCGACCGTCCGCGCGCCGCGCAGCTCCCGGGCCGCCCCCGGGAAGGCGGCGCCGGTGTCCGCGCGCAGCACGACGTCCGGGTGCAGCACCGCCACCAGGGCCTCGAAGTCGCCCGCGCGCGACGCCGCCAGGAACGCGCCGACCACCTCCCGCTGCCGGCCCAGGTCCGCGTCCGGCACCGGCGCTGCCCCCTGCACCCGGCGCCGCGCCCGGCTGGCCAGCTGCCGCGCCGCCGCCGGCGTGCGCCCGACCATCGGGGCGATCTCCTCGAAGGGCACCGCGAACATGTCGTGCAGCACGAAGGCGAGCCGCTCGGCGGGCGACAGCGTCTCCAGCACGACCAGCAGCGCCAGCCCCACCGAGTCCGCCAGCAGCGCCGCCTGCTCCGGGTCGCCGGCCGCGTCCTCCCGGCTCACCACCGGGTCGGGCACCCGTGCGTCGTCCAGCGACGACTCGCCCCGCGAGGTCCGCGAGCGCAGCATGTCCAGGCACACCCGGCCCACCACGGTCGTCAGCCAGCCGCCCAGGTTCCCGATCCCGTCCGCCCCGGCCCGGTTCAGCCGCAGCCACGCCTCCTGCACGGCGTCGTCCGCCTCGGCCAGCGACCCCAGCATGCGGTACGCCACCGCCCGCAGGTGCGCCCGGTTCTCCTCGAACCGCTCCGCCAGGAACTCCTTGTCGTCCATCGGTCCCATTCCCTCGTCGCGTTCCCCCGGCTTCCCTCGGCGCACTGACGAACCGGTCGCGTCCAATGTGACAGAGGGGTGTGACAGGGGGCCGGGGTCGCGGAGGGGCGGCGTCCGCGGCCCCTGGTCACCAGCCGGCGAACAGCCGTCCCCGGTGCGACGCGCGGCGGGCGCTGTTGAGCAGCGCCTGGATCTGGCTCCCCGCCTGGTCCGCGTTCTGCAGGCGGGACGGGAAGGGCAGGCGGGCGTCGGTGTGGCCGTTGGCGTACTCCACGCGCAGCGTGATCCCGTAGCGGTCCACGGCCACGGGCAGGACCTGCCGCGCGCCGGGGGCGGGGGCCGGCTGCACCAGCCGCAGGAGCAGCGGCACCAGCTCCGCGTGGTCGTCCACCAGGTGCGTCAGCATCCCCGCCTCGGCCGTCGCCAGCGGGTCCGCCTCCGCCGTCGTCAGCTCGGCCAGGCCCACGGAGGCGGTGCTCTCCGCCGTCTCCAGCCTCGCGTGCACGAACTGCACGCACTGGCTGTCCGGGGCGTCCGCCCGGTACGGCGCGGCCGTCCAGCCGGTGACGGTCACCCGGGCCCGCACCCGGTCGCGTACGGGGGTGGGGGCGACGTCGGTGAACTCCAGCGAGATCGGGGTGCTCTCGGGGCCGAAGGCCGTCTCGAGGGGGTGCAGATGGACGTGACCGGCGAGCGCCCGCGCCGTCAGCCGGGTCACCTCCGTGCGCTCCCGGTCGGTGACCACGGTCATGGAGTGGGCCGAGGCGAGGACGGACCGGATGCGTTCGGCGTGCGTCGGCCGGGCGGGAGCGAGGGGGGCGGTGGTCTTGCTGCGCATCCGGATCTCCGCGAGACGTAAGTTAGGTTTGCCTAACCTAACCATATGCGCCCGGGTGTCGCCATCCCCCACGGGCCCGCACGTCCGCGCGCGGCACGCGGGCGCGTTCCCTCCTCTCGTCGCGGACCACGGCGCGGCCGACCGGGCCGGCGTGAGACCGCGGCCCAGGCCGCTCACGGAATGGGCACCGAGCACGCTCTGCATCGCCGCCGCGCGGTCCCCAGAAGCCCGCTCTGTGAACAACCGCTGAGCCCGTGGTCGACGCGGCCGGAGCCGAGCCCCGACAGCGGTGCCGCACCCGGCGCGAAGGCGCCGACGCCAACCGCCACCAGCGCCTACGACAACCCCGGCGGCCTCCGGCTGCTCAGCCCAGCCCTCGTACCGCGCCCCGCACCTTCGCGGCGAGCGCCGCCGGCAGGCGGGCGTGACCCTGGCGCTCGGCGGCGGTCTGCCCCGGACCGCTGACCGCGTACAGCAGGAACGCCTTCAGCGTCTCCAGGGAGCGGGGCTCATTGCCCTTGTCGCAGACCACGGCGTAGCCGACCCGGGTGATCGGGTAGGCGCCGGGGGCCGGGCCCCTGCCGGCCAGGTCGAGCGCCAGGCCGCCGCCGCTCCCCGCCGTCCGCGCGGTGGCCAGGGCGCGCGTGGCGGTGGAGACGGCGGCCGCCACCGGCTCGGCCGCCCCGGTGTCCAGCCGTACCGCGTCGAGCCCTCCGGCCGAGGCGAAGTCCAGGTAGGCGATCGCCCCCGGTTCCTGCGCGACCCGCGCGGCCACACCGTCCGCGCGGGCCACGCCCTCTCCGCCGCTCCCCGGCCAGTCGGACGTCGCCTCGTAGGCCCACGCGTCCGGCGCCGCTTCCCGCAGGTACCCGGTGAACGTCCTCGTGCTGGTGGTGGCGTCGGCCCGGTGGACGGCCGTGATCGCCCGGGACGGCAGGGCGACGTCCGGGTTGAGCGCGGCGATCGCCGGGTCGTTCCAGCGGGTGATCCGCCCGTCGAAAACCTTCGCCAGCGTCGGCGGGTCCAGCACGAGCCCGTCCACCCCCGGCAGGTGGTAGACGACCGCCACCGGTGTGGCCAGCAACGGCAGGTCGACGGCCTTGCCGCCGCCCGTGCAGCGCTTCCCGGACTGCAGGACCTCCCCGGTCGCCAGCGGCACGTCGGAGAGCGCGAAATCCGCCGTCCCCTGCAGGAACGCCGTCGTTCCCGCGCCCGAGCCCGTCGGCTGGTACGAGACCGTGGAACGGGGGCAGGCCGCCTGGAAGCCGGCGGTCCACGCCTCCACGGCCTCCCTCACGGCGCTCGCCCCGCCGCCCACCAGGGCGCCCCGGGCCCCCGGGCAGGAGAAGGACGCTTCCGCGGAGGACGCTCCCCGCTTCCCCGAAGGGCCCTGCGCCGCCGCGCCGTCCCCGTCCTTGCCGCCCGAGCCGTCGAGGTCGACGAGGAGGGGGACGCCCACCGCGAGCGACGCGGCGACCAGCACGGCGCCGGCCGCCAGGGCCACCCGTCTGCCGCGGGCCCGCCCGCGCGGTGCCGGAACCGGACCGGTGGGCCCCGCCCGGTCCACCGGCGGCGGCCCGAACGCCCCGGGGCGCGGCACCGGGCGGATGACCCGTGTGGCGGTGTCCCGGGGGCGGTCGGCCAGGGTCGGGGAGTGCTCCGGGCCGGGCCCGGACCCGGGCTCGTCGGCCTCCGGCTCGTCGGCCTCCGGCTCTTCAGGCTCCGGCGGGGCGGGTTCCGGGTCCGGCACGGATCCCCCGGCGCGCGCCAGCGTCAGGAAGGCCAGCAGCTCCTCCACCGAGGGGCGCTCCTGCGCGACCTTGGCCAGGCACGGCGCCACGAACGCGTGCAGTTCCTCCGGCAGCCCGGTCAGGTCCGGCTCCTCGTACACCACACGGAACCCGATCGCGTGCGAGCTGTCGCCGTCGAACGGGCCGTGGCCGGTCGCCGCGTACACCAGGACGGCACCCAGGGCGAAGACGTCGCACGCCGGGCCGACGGCGCCCGCGCGGAACTGCTCGGGGGCCATGAAGGCGGGCGTGCCGACCACCGTCCCGGTCCTGGTCAGCCGCTCGGTGCCGGCGGCCCGGGCGATCCCGAAGTCGATGACGCGCGGCCCGTCCTCCGCCAGCAGCACATTGCCCGGCTTCAGGTCGCGGTGGACCAGCCCGGCCCGGTGGATGTCGCGCAGCGCCTCCACCAGACCCGCGCTCAGCCCCAGGACCTCCTCCGCCGGCAGCGGCCCCCGCTCCGCGACCCGCCGCGACAGCGCCGGTCCCGGTACGAACAGGGTGGCCAGCCACGGCTGTTCCGCGTCGGCGTCGGCGTCGACCACGGGCGCCGTGAACGCCCCGCTGACCCGCCGCGCGGCCGCCACCTCGCGCCGGAACCGGTCCCGGAAGCCGGCGTCCTCGGCGAACTCGGGACGGACCACCTTGACCGCCAGCGCCCTCCCCGACACCGACCTGGCCAGGTAGACGACCCCCATCCCGCCCGTGCCCAGCCTGCCCTCCAGCAGGTACCCGCCGACGGACCGCGGATCCCCCTCCACCAGCGTCACCCGGTCGCTCCCTCCCCGCGCCCAGCAGCAGCACACAGCATAGGGAGCGACCCCTCACCAGGGGCCCGTACCGGGCAGCCCGGACCTCACCGCCCGAGCGCGAACTCCTTGCGCTCCAGCGCGATCACCCGCGTGTGCAGCACCCCGGGGAGCAGGTCACGCCCAGCCGCGGGCAGGGCGCCGAGGCAGCCGTTCGCGAGGCGGTCCGGCGCCGTCGGCGACAGCTCCATGATCCTTCGAGCCTATCCACGGGTCGCGGGCTACGGCAGGATGTGCGCGGTTCCCAGAAGGAAGGCGTAGACCCAAGTGGACGCTACGGAGGGCACATTGACGGTACAGAGCGACATCGTGGCACGGACGGTCCTGGACAGCGTCATACCGGTGTTCCCGGCCCTCTCCCCGGACGGCCGCACGGTCGTCCACACGGCGCGGCCCCTCGCCATCGCGGACCGCCTGGCCAGTGCCCTGTGGGCGGTGCCCGCCGACGGCGGCGCCCCGGCGCGGCAGCTGACCGACGGCACGAGCTGGATCGGCGCCCCGCGCTGGACCCCGGACTCGGCGGCGGTCCTCTTCGTCACCGCCGGGCAACTGCACCGCGTACGCCTCGCCGCCGACGGCGGACCCGACGGCCCCGCCGAGGCCCTCACTGCCTGGCCCGGCGGCATCGCGAACCACCTGCCGCTCGCCGACGGCCGCACCGTCGCCCTGATCGCCGCCGACGAACCCGACGAGGCCGAGGACGACGACGTGATGGTGTGGACCGAGCGGACGGGCCCCGAGCCCTCCGCCCGTCTGCGCCTCCTCGACCTCGACAGCGGCGCCGTCCGCACCGTCGGCACCCTCGGCGACCGGCACGTCGTAGAGGTGGCCGAGCGCCCCGACGGCGGCATGCTGGCCGTGCTCACCTGGGAGTGCGCGGAGGAGGACCCCGGCTCGCTCACCGCGGAGCTCCACCTCGTCGACACCGCCACCTTCACCGTCCACGACCTCGGCCCCGCCGGGCACGCGGCGCAGCGCCCCGTCTGGTGGCGGGCCGAGGACGGCTGGCACCTCGCCCACCTGGCCACCACCCCGCCCGGCCTGGTCGGCTCCCCGGCCGTCCTGGACCGCGCGATCCCGGCCGACCCGGAGCAGCGGCCCCGGCCGGAGGCACGCGACCTGACCGCCGGCATGACCGTCTGCCCCACCGAACTCCTCCAGGTCGCCGACGGCCCGCCCCTGGCCGTCTTCGCCGACGGCCTGGACACCGCGCTGTTCCGGCTGGACCCCGGCGAGCGGCGCTTCCGCCGCCTGCACACCCGCCCGGGCATCGTCCACGCGCTCACCGCGAGCCGTACGGGCGGGACGGTCGCCGTGCTCGCGGGCACCGCGTACGAGCCCAAGGACGTCCACGCAGGACCGCCCGACGGCCCGCTCACCCGGATCAGCGACACCCGCCCCGAGATCCGCGACATCCCCTGGGGCAGCCAGGAACGCCTCTCCTACAAGGCTTCCGACGGGCTCGCCCTCGACGGCCTGCTCCTCCTGCCGCCCGGCCGCACCCGCGAGGACGGCCCCTTCCCGTTGATCACCCTCGCGCACGGCGGCCCGTACGGGCGCTACAGCGACTCATGGCAGTTCCACATCGACCTGCCCCCGGGCCAGCTCCTCGCCACCGCCGGCTACGCCGTCTTCCTCCCCAACCCCCGCGGCGGCGAGGGCCACGGCCACGCCTTCGCCGCCACCGCGACGGACGGCGCCGTCGGTGGCGCCGAGTGGACCGACATCACCGAGGGCATCGACCTCCTCGTCGCCCAGGGCGTCGCCGACCCCGACCGCCTCGGCATCGGCGGCTGGAGCCACGGCGGCTACCTGGCCGCGTGGGCCGTCACGCAGACCGACCGCTTCAAGGCCGCGATCGTGGGCGCCGGCATCAGCGACTGGGGCATGCTGGCCGCGACCGGCGAGCAGGGGGCCGTCCGCGAGTCGGCGGGCAGCGGCAGCATCGGCTGGGAGGGCCCAGGGCCCCACGCCCACGACCGCGTCAGCCCCGTCTCGTACGCCTCCCGTGTCCGTACCCCGGTCCTGATCCTCCACGGCGAGGACGACACCAATGTGCCGGTCAGCCAGGGCCACTTCCTCCACCGCGCCCTGCGCCACCACGGCGTCCCCCACGAGTTCGTCGTCTACCCCGGCGAAGGCCACATGATCGGTGGACGCGGCCACCTGCTGGACCTGCTGCGCCGCAGCGTGGCCTGGTACGACCGCTGGCTCACCGCCCCGCGGCAGCCCTGACCCGCACCCGTCGCTACCGCCCTGCCCCGTACTCCTCGGGGCAGGGCGGCAGCACGTCGAGGAACTCCTCCGTGGTGAGGATGGCGTGCGCGTAGACCGGCGCGTTCACCTCGAAGGTCGCCTCCATCTCCGCCGGGCTGAAGGCGGCGATCGCGTCCCGCACCAGGGTGACGTGGTAGCCCAGTTCCTGGCCGAAGCGCGCCGTGGTGTCGACACAGGTGTTGGCCCGCATCCCGATCAGCACGATGCGCGACAGCCGGTGCTGCTTCAGCTGGAAGTCCAGGTCCGTGTTGGCGAAGCCACTCGACGACCAGTGCTCGTGCACCTGGATCTCGCCGTCGACGGGCTGGAAGTCGTGGTGGAACTCGCCGCCCCAGGAGCCCTGGGCGAAGACCTGCCCCTTGACGGTCGCCTCCTGGGCGGGGGAGAGGTGCTCCCACTCCTGGTAGTCCCCGGGGGCGGTGCGGCGGTGCGCGACGAAGAACGTCCGGATACCGCGGGCCCGGGTGGCCGCGAGCACCTCACGCATGTGGTCGAGCAGCCCCACCTGCTCGGCCACCGCCTTCGCGCGGGGCCACAGTTTCCCGCCGTCGGACAGGAAGTCGTTGTACGGGTCGATCAGCAAGAGACCGGTGTTCGCGCTGGTGTATCCCACTGCTTCCATGTACCGATTCTCGTCCCCGACCCGCACGGCCACCTGCGCAGCAGGTCACGCCACGGAAGCCGGCGCGGCGGCAACAGCTTCACGGATGCCCCGCTGCCGCCTTTCCGGAAGGGTGCACATAATGGAATCGGAGGGCGCACGGGAATTGACCTCAATTCCCGCTGCCCCACGTCTGGGGAGAGTGCCGTGAGTTCCATACCTCCTCCGCCCGAACGCCCCACCGGCCCTCCGTCCGGACCCCTGTCCGGCCGGCCGTCGGGTGAGCACCCACCGGTGACACCGGGCC
>NZ_JARAVO010000285.1:0-10898 GCF_033792805.1 Streptomyces sp. PA03-1a | reverse complement strand
TGTCAGGCGCGAACGCGGCGAGAGAGCGGTGGAGGCGGGTCTGCCGCGGCGGCGGGGCCTCCAAGCCCCCGCGGCAGACCGGCCGGCACCTGATGCTCGCCACGATCGCGCTGCTGTGGCTGCTGCCGCTGCTGTGGGCCGTCTACACCTCGCTGCGCCCCTACGCGGACACCAGCAAGCACGGCTACCTGTCCTGGCCCCGCGGGATCAGCCTGCAGAACTACACCGACGCCTGGAACCAGTCCGGCATGCCGCACTTCTTCTGGAACTCGGTCCTCATCACCGTCCCGTCCGTCCTGGGCACCCTGTTGTTCTCCGCGGCGGTCGCCTTCTTCGTCTCCCGCTTCGACTTCCGCTGGAACATCGCGCTGCTGATGCTCTTCACCGCGGGCAACCTGCTGCCCGCGCAGGTGCTCATCACCCCGCTCTACCGGCTCTACCTGCTGGTACCGCTCCCGGCGTGGATGAGCGACTCGCTGCTGCTGTACAACTCGGCCTGGGGCATCATCGCCATCCACATCGCCTACCAGTGCGGCTTCTGCACCTTCGTGCTGAGCAACTACATGAAGACGATCCCCGGGGAGATCTCCGAGGCCGCCCTCGTCGACGGCGCCCAGGTGTGGCGGCAGTTCTTCCAGATCATCCTGCCGCTGTGCCGGCCGGCCTTCGCCGCGCTCGCCACCCTGGAGTCGATCTGGATCTACAACGACTTCTTCTGGCCGCTCGCCCTCATCGAGACGGGTGACAAGCGCCCCATCACCTCCGCCCTGGCCAACCTGCAGGGCCAGTACTTCACCAACCCCAACCTCATCGCCGCCGGTGCCCTGATGACCGCCGTCCCCACCCTGCTCGTGTACTTCGCGCTCCAGCGGCAGTTCATCAGCGGCCTGACCATCGGCTCCGGCAAGGGCTGACCTCGCCGGGCCCGGCACGCACACCCGCACCGCACCCGCCGTACCCCCCACCCCCAGGAGGCCCGACCCATGCGGTCACCCTCGCGCTCCGCCCTGTCCTCGACCGCCGCCAGGACCCTGCTCGTCCTGGCCCTCACCGCCGGCGTGTCGGCCGCCGTCCCCGCGGCCGGGGCGACCGGCCCCGACGGCGTGCCCGCCGCGACGGCCGGGACCACCGCCGTCACCGCGCACCAGGTCGCCGCCAAGCCCTACATGGGCTGGTCGAGCTGGAGCATGCAGTCCTCGAAGTACCCCGGGCTCAACCCCACGGGCGACTACAGCTACCTGACCGAGGCGAACGTCCTCAAGCAGGCCGACGCCATGGCCGCCAAGCTCAAGAAGTACGGCTACAACTACGTCAACCTCGACGCCGGCTGGTGGCGCGACCAGTCCTGGAAGCCCGAGTTCGACGCGTACGGCCGGCAGACCCCCGACCCCGGGCGCTTCCCGCGCGGCATGAAGGCGGTCGCCGACCACGTCCACGCCAAGGGCCTCAAGGCCGGCATCTACCTGCCGGTCGGCCTGGAGAAGGAGGGGTACGGCGACGGCAAGGTGCCGATCTGGAACACCACCGACTGCACCACCGCCGACATCGTCTACGACGACCTGCGCACCACCAACGGCTGGGACAGCTCCTACAAGATCGACTTCTCGAACCCCTGCGCGCAGAAGTACGTCGACTCCCAGGCGCGGATGATCGCCGACTGGGGATACGACTTCCTGAAGATCGACGGCGTCGGTCCCGGCTCCTTCAAGAGCGGTGACAACTACGACAACCGCGCCGACATCGCCGCCTGGCAGAAGGCCATCGCCGCCACCGGCCGCCCCATCCACCTCGAGCTGTCCTGGTCGCTGGACATCGGCCACGTCGCCGACTGGAAGAAGTACTCCAACGGCTGGCGGATCGACACCGACGTCGAGTGCTACTGCGACACCCTCGTCTCCTGGGAGAACTCCGTCGACGACCGCTTCGCCGACGCGGCCGCCTGGAGCCGGCACGGCGGCCCCGGCGGCTGGAACGACCTCGACTCCCTCGACGTCGGCAACGGCCGGATGGACGGCCTCACCAAGGCCGAGCGGCAGACCTACATGACGCTGTGGGCCATCGCCAAGTCCCCGCTCTACACCGGTGACGACCTCACCCGCCTCGACGACTACGGGCTGTCCCTGCTGACCAACCGCGAGGTCATCGCCCTCGACCAGTCGAGCACCCCGCCGGCCCGCCCGGTCACCCCCGTGGGCGACCAGCAGGTCTGGGCCGCTGAGAACGCCGACGGCAGCTACACCGTCGCCCTGTTCAACCTCGGCGACGCCCCCGCCGCCGTGACCGCCGACTGGACCTCGCTCGGCTTCGCCGGCCGCGCCTCGGTCCGCGACCTGTGGAACCACGAGGACCTCGGCTCCCACCGGGGCAAGGTCACCAAGTCCCTTCCCGCGCACGGCTCGCGCCTGTTCACCGTCACCCCGCACGGCCCGGTCCAGCCCATGACCGGCTACGAGGCGGAGGCCGCGGGCAACACCCTGGCCGGCAACGCCTCCCTCGCCGACTGCGGTGCCTGCTCCGGCGGTAGGAAGGCCGGCAACCTCTACCTCGGGGGCTCGCTCCGCTTCAACGACGTCGTGGTGAAGAAGGCCGGCACCTACATGATCAAGGTCGCCTACGTGAGCGGTGACGCCCGCACGGTCCGGGTCTCCGCCAACGGTGGCGGCGCCACCGCCCGCACGTTCCCGTCCACGGGCGACTGGGGCACCGTCGAGGCGGTCAGCCTTCCCGTCACGCTGAAGGCGGGCGCCAACACCGTCACCTTCGACAGCGCCGACGGTTACGCCCCGGACATCGACCGGATCGACGTGCCCGAGCTGTCCTGACACCCCGTGGGGCCCGGCACGCGCCGGGCCCCACGGCGGGCGGAAGACAAGGTGGGCCGGCAGACACGGACGGGGGAGCGCGCATCTGCCGGCCCACGGTCACCATAGGGCTCCGAGGGGGGCCGTCGCCCGGGCATCGCCGATGTCCGCCGGTTTCGGCCACGAACGCGGCGCGGAGCGTCCACCCCCCTTCCGCCGCGCCCCACGTGCCTCACACGCGGGCGGCGGAGCGCAGGTCGTGGTCGAAGGCGCGGATGTCCTCGGTCGTGAGGGTGGCGCGGGTACGGGCGACCGCCTGCAGGTAGTCCTCGGTGCGGTGCGTCAGGTCCGCCGTGCTGCGCGGGTCCGTCGCCAGGTGCCGTTCGAAGGCGGTCTGCGCGGCGGCCTGCGCCGCGTACTCGATGTCCGCCGGTGTGAAGCGGTCGCTCGCCTCGACCAGCGCGTCCAGGTCGATGTCCGCCACCCGGTCCGGACCGATGTAGCGGATCCAGATCGCCCGGCGGGCCGCGGGGTCGGGCGGGCCGACCGGGATCAGGAAGTCGAAGCGGCCCGGCCGCAGGAAGGCCGGGTCCAGCGAGCGCACCGCGTTGGTCGCGCAGATCAGCAGCCGGCGCTCGCCGCGCCGGAACTGCGGGATGAGCTTGAGGAGCTCGTTGGTCACCCGGTGGGCCAGGGTGGACGGGTCCTGCCGCTCCGAGGCGATCTCCTCCGCCTCGTCGAAGAAGAGCACCACCTGCTCCAGGTGCTCGACCCGGGCGAAGAGCCGCCGCAGTCCGTCGGCCACGCCGTGCGCGTCCTCGGCCAGCTGGTACGGGAGCACCTCGATGAACGGCCACGCCAGCCGGGAGGCCACGGCCTTGGCGAACGTCGTCTTGCCGGTGCCCGGCGGACCGAAGAGGACCACCGCACGCGGCGGCACCAGGTGGTAGCGCTCCGCGACCCCGGGGTTCTCCAGCGGCAGCACCAGCCGCCGCTCGATGAGCGCCTTCTCCGCGGTCATGCCCGCGATGCGGTCCCACAGCCCTTGCTCAGGGACCGCCCCGCCGAGCTGGTCGAGCAGGGTGTCCTGCGCGGAGTCGGCCGACAGCAGCTTCTCGAAGTAACCGAGCCCGGGGCGGAAGGAGTACCCGGAGTTCCGGAACGCCTGCTCACCGACCTCGCCCTCGGGCAGCAGTGCTCCGATCCGGCGCATCCCCGCCTGGCTCAGACTGTCCTCCAGGGCCGCCAGCAGCGCCGAGCCCATCCCGTGGTGGCGCCACTGCCGGGCGATGGCCAGCCGCAGCACCCAGGCGCGCTCCTGGGCCGTCGAGGACACCGCCGCCCCCACGACCCGGTCACCGACCATGGCCACCACGGCGGGCGCTCCCGCGCGCAGCGCGCCGACCACCTCCGCCAGGGTCACCGCGGGGTCCTCGGTCGTGTCGCGCGACTCCTCCCAGATGCGCACGACCTGGTCCAGGTCGCCTTCCTCCAGATCACGTACCCGCCAAGGCGTCATCGAGCTCACCTCCCGACCATTCTGGCCCAGGTGGCGCCGGAGCGCTCAGCCGGCGGGGTGGCCGACCTGTTCCTGCGCGCGCCCGGGCGGGGCGTCGGCCTGGCGGAGTTCGGCGAGCAGTTCGGTCTGCCCCGCGAGGAGTTCGGTGAGGATGCGGCGGGCCGCGCGCAGGAGTTCGGCGACGTCCCCGCCGGCGAGGGCGTAGCTGACGGTGGAGCCCTCGCGGATCGACACCACGATGCCGGACCGGCGCAGCACCGCGAGCTGCTGGGACAGGTTGGAGGGCTCGATCTCGATCTCGTTCAGCAGGTCCCGTACCGGCACCGGGCCGTTCTGGAGCAGCTCGAGGACCCTGATCCGCACGGGGTGCCCGAGCATGCGGAAGAACTCGGCCTTGGCCTGGTACAGGGGTACCTGCATCGTGTGTCGCTCCTGCCCGGTCTCCGACGGCCCTTCCCGTACGCGCCGGCGGCCGCTCCCGCGGCCGCCAGCGCGACACTGCGTCCAATCCTTCCCCTTCCGGGGCCCGTGCACCGCCGTGCTTGTGCGGATCAGGATGTGCCGAATTGAAGGATTCTTCAATTCCCGGGCGCACGGAGCCCCGAGGGAGGAACGGCGGCTACAGCTCGAGGTCGGCCTCGATTCGCCGGAGGCGGTGGCGGGCCATCGCGAGGTTGGCGTTGCGACGGTCGAGCACGAGGTAGAGGAACAGGCCGTTGCCGTCGCGGCTCTTGAGCAGCCGGACCAGGTGGTACTGCGTGTTCATGGTGATCAGGACGTCCTCGATCTCCTCCTTGATGCCCAGTTCCTTCATCGTCCGGGCCTTGGCGCGGATCACGTCGGTGTTGCCGGCGGCCGCGACGGTCAGGTCGAGGTCCTTGCCGCCACCGATCGTGCCCAGCGCCATGCCACTGGTGTAGTCGACCAGGGCAGCGCCCACGCTGCCCTCGATCGACGTCATCGTCTCCTTGAGGGAGGTCTCCACATTCGCCATCGGCGTCCGCTCCTTGCCGTCGCTCTCCAGGCGTCCGCGCGTCCGCGCGTCGCCGCCCCGGTTGGTGACGGAGAAGCTACTGAACGTGACGGGCCCCGTGGGGGAATCGGCGATGCCGGGGAGCGGACCGGAGCCCCCGGGTAGGATGCGCCGCCCCCCCACGCCGCGCCGGCCGCCGCCGCGTCGACCTCGGCGCGCAGCGGCGTAGCCGGCGACGGGAGCGCCCTTGCCGGGGGCGCGGGGACGGGCGCCGGGAGCCGCGGCGCGAGCCGCGGCAGCCACTCGTGCTCCTCGTCCACGTCGTTCGCGGTCCCCGCGGTCCTGGGCAGCCGTACGACCGTGTCGCTGTCCAGGCGGTACATGACGTTGGAGGTGCCGGCCGACCCGGTGGGGGTGAGCGGGAGGTCCGCCCAGTGGGGGAACCGCGCGTGCAGCAGCCGGCGTACCAGCGCAGCCTCGATCCCTGCCTGGTCGCCGCTCAGGGTGCGTGGGGGCATGTCCGCCTTCCGAAGTGGTCCCGCGCGACCGTGCTCAGCAGCACCGGGGGCGTGCGCGGCACCGGAATTCCGCGGACGCGGGGAGCCCCGGGTGGGGGACGCCGGAGCCATGGGCTTGGATGTGCGCGTGACCGTTCATGACGTTGCCCCCCGACTGCCCTCCATCGCCGAACTGCGCGACCACTGCCGCGCGCTGGCGATGCTCGACGCGATCCTCAGCCCCGAGTGGGAGATGCGGTACCACTCCTTCGACGCCGTGTGGGACACGGGGGAGGAGATGGCCTCCCTGCGCAACGGGTCGGGAGACGAGTACGCGATCGTGTTCTGCGCGGCCGGGGCCTTCATTCGCGGCTTCGACCACGAGTCCCCCGTCAGCCCCTACGGTTCGGAGGACCACGAGCCCTGGCCGGGGATCGTCGACGAGGTCCCCGAGGCCTTCCGTCCGTACGTCGAGGAGCCGGCGTTCTGCGATGAGGACGGCGTGCCGGTCGCGACCGTCTGCCTGTGGCGCGCAGCCGGGGACGACGCGTGGCGGCACGGGTCCGTCGACCTGCCGGAGGACCGCGAGGACGCCGACGGCGCGTCGTACCTGTTCCGTCTGCTGACCGACCGGTCCCCCGAGGCGTTCCGCGCCTTCGCCGAGGAGTACTACGAGGTGCCGGTGGACCTGGACGCCGTGCGCCATGTCCACGCGCTGCGCCCGCTCACTCCGGAGGTCGTCGCGAGGCTGAACGCGGAGGTGACGCTCGACGGTCTGGCCGAGGACATCGCGGGCATCGGCTATCCGCGGGGCACCGCCTGACGGCAGGTCAAGGGCGCACGGGCCGGGCAGTGCCCGCCGTGCCCCGGGCGACGTCGCGCAGCGCGTCGAGCAGCCCCCGCAGTGCCGGCTGCCGCAGCGACGTCTCCCGGACCGCGGCGTGGACCGCCCGGACGGGCTCCGGGCCGCGCACCTTCCGTACGGCGACCCCGGGGTGGTGGTGCGCCAGCGCGGCCAGCGGCAGCAGGCTCACCCCCAGCCCGGCGGCCACGAACCCCTGCGCGGTGGCGTAGTCCTCGCTCTGCACCACGACGGCGGGGCTGAAGCCGGCCGCGGCGCACGCCCGGAGGATCAGCTCCAGGCACGAGCCGTCCGGGGACTCACTGCCCACCCACGGCTCACCCGCGAGGTCGGTGAGATCGAGCACCCGCTTCGCGGCGAGGCGGTGGCCCTTGGGGAGGACCGCACGGTAGGGGTCGTCCCGCAGGTGCACCAGGCGCAGCCCCTCACGGCCCTGCCCGCGCGGCCGCACCACGATCGCGAGGTCCGCGCGGCCCTTCTCCACCTCCGGCAGCGGATCGCCGGGGTCGACCAGGCCGAGGTCGATCCGCACCCCGGGGTGCTCGCGGCGCAGCCGCGCGACGGCCGGGGCCACCAGGTCGGCACCCGCCGTCGGGAAGTAACGGACCGTCAGACTGCCGGTGCGGCCCGCGCGCAGATCGGCCAGCGCCGTCTCGGCCTCGGCCACCTCCCTGCCGATGCGGGCGGCGTACTCGGTGAGCAGCAGCCCGGCGGGCGTCGGCCGCACCCCGCGCCCCACCCGTTCGAGCAGCGGGACCCCGGCCTGCCTCTCCAGGACGGCGATCTGCTGGCTGACGGCCGAGGGTGTGTAACCGAGGTGAGTGGCGGCCGCGGTGACCGACCCGCTGGTCACCACCGCCCGGAGGACCTGCATGCGGCGCACGTCGAGCATGTAGCTCAGCTTAACGGTACGTGCGTGAACCTTCGCTTGTGCCACCAGGACGGGTGGGGGAGCGTCGTGGGGGACGGTGACGCGAGACGACGGGAGGCCGGCGTGCCCGGTGGCGGAGGCGGCGTGAGGGCGCTGCTGCGGATGGCGGTGCTGGCCCTGTTGTGGGGGTCGACCTTCCTGTGGATCAAGATCGCGCTGGAGGGACTGCCGCCCGCCTGGGTCACCTTCCTGCGCTGCGCCTGCGGCGCGGCCCTGCTGCTCGTGCTCTGCCGCCGCGCGGGCCTGCGCCTGCCGCGGGGGAGGCTCCTCTGGAGCCGTCTCACGGTGGCGGCCCTCCTCTGCAACGCGCTGCCGTTCCTCCTCTTCAGCGTCGGCGAGCAGAGCGTCGACTCCGGGGTGGCGGGCGTCCTCAACGCCACGACGCCGTTGTGGTCCCTGCTCATCGGTCTCGCCCTGGGCGCGGGACGACGCGCCGTTCGCGGACCCCGGCTCGGCGGCCTCCTCGCCGGGTTCGCGGGTGTCCTCCTGATCTTCGCCCCCTGGCACCGGTCGGGCCTCGCGAGCTGGGGCGCCCTGGCCCTGCTGGGTGCGGCCGCGAGCTACGCGTTCGCCTTCGCCTACATGGGGCGCAGGCTCATCCCCACGGGTGCGGGCGCACTCCCGCTCGCCGCGGGCCAGTTGACCGCCGCGACCGCGCTGAGCGTGCCGGCCCTGCTCGTCACCGGCACCACCGGGACCGCGGTGACCCTGCGCTCGACCGTCGCGGTGCTCGCCCTCGGCGTCCTGTGCACGGGCGTCACCTTCTACCTGACGGTGCGCATCATCGCCGACGAGGGTGCGACGGACGCGGCAACCGTCGGCTACCTCCTCCCCGTCGTGTCGGTGGGGCTCGGCGCGCTCGTCCTCGACGAGTCGGTGGGCGCCCGGGTGGTGGCCGGCATGCTGGTCGTCCTCATCGGGGTCGGGCTCACGCGGTCGCGGGGGCTGCGCCTACGCCCGTGGCGGCGGCATGCCGACGCCACGGGCGAGGGCGGTGACGACCGCGCAGGCGTGCCCGGCCAGACGCACGGCCGCCCAGTCGGCAGCGGCACGGAGGAACGCCGCCAGGTCCCGCTCGGCGTCCGCGATCCCGCGCCGCAGCACGTCGACGTCGACCTCGAACACCGGGCTGTCGTCCCGCCCCGCGTCGACGGTCAACCGGATGACGTCTCCGCGCCGTTCGGCGAGCGGTGAGGGGTCGTGGCCGAGCCACGCGTCGCCGGTGCCGTCGAGGACGCCGAGCCACTCGCGCCAGTCCTCCAGCCCGCTGCAGCAGCCCGGGCGTACCACCTCCAGGTCGCCGGCGGTGCCGGTCACCTGCAGTCCGCCCGGTGCCTGGACGTCCTCCCCGGTCAGCAGCCCCCGCAGGAAGTCCTCGACCGGGTCGCCGGGCCGGGCGGGCGGGGCGTCGTCGTCCCTCCGGGCATCGTTGTACGCGGCGATGGTCATCACGGCCGCGCCGACCTCGGGGGGTGCCAACGCGCCGTGGAGCGGCATGAAGGTGAACGGCTCCCGCTCGGCCACCGGCCAGAGGGCGAAGCCGTCCGCGGTCCCCAGTTCCAGCACGGGCTGCACGACGATCACCGCCCGAGTCTGCCCCGGCCCCCGACCGGGCCGCCTCCCGTTTTCCGGCGGGTGGGTCCGGCGCGCGTCGGGGCGGCCCGCGGGCGCTCGCCCCATGTGGTGGCCGATTCCGGGCGGCGGCCGGGACGCCGCGGTGGTGGTCGGCAGCCCGCCAGCGCATCCCGCCTGACTGCTGCCGTCGCGATCGCCGACCCTGGGGGGTACCGGGCGATGCGGGCCCACGGCGGCGGGTTCGGGCGCTGCGGGCGAGGCGTCCCGACGGCTGAGGCGACGGGTGAGGCCGGGTGTCGGCGGTGAGCCGTGTCGAACGGCGGGCATCGCGCCGCAGGTTGGGGCGGCTTGCGGGCGCTTGGCCGGCGCCGTGGCCGATGCGAGGCCACGCCGGTGGGGATCGTGCCGACCGGCTGCGGTGAGGGTGGGGCCGGGTGTCGGAGGTACGGCCGGCCGAACGGCCGCGCTCGCCCGAGGCCGTGGCCGGTGCCGGGACGGCACTGCCGGTGCGGGGCCGTGCGAACGTGCGGCAGCGACGGGTGACACCGTAGGTGAGCCGGGCCGGACGCAGCCTCGGCCGGCGCTCTCGGAAGCCCGGCCCGGTCACGCCACCCGCAGGGCCTCGATGGCGTCCTCGTCCCAGTCGATGCCGAGCCCCGGGGTCTCGGGCGGCACGACGTGGCCGTCGACGACCGTCAGGGGGGTGCGGGTGATGGCGTCGAGCTGCGGGATGTGCTCGACGTACATGCCCGGGGGCACCGCGCAGGCCAGGCTCGTGTGGAGTTCCATCAGGAAGTGCGGGGCCACCTGGACGTTGAAGGCCTCCGCGGTGTGCGCCGCCTTCAGCCACGGGGTGATCCCGCCGACGCGCGCCACGTCGACCTGGACGATGCCCGCCGCGCCCGCGGCCAGGTACTCGGCGAACCGGCCCACGCCGTAGAGCGACTCGCCGACCGCGACCGGGATCGAGGTCGAGGCGGCCAGCCGGACGTGCCCGGACAGGTCGTCCGCGGGCAGCGGTTCCTCGAACCAGGCGAGGTCGTACGGCTCGTACGCGCGCGCCCGGCGGATCGCCTCGGCGCCCGTCATCGACTGGTTCGCGTCCACCATGAGCACCCAGTCCGGCCCGACCGCGGCGCGGACCGCCGCCAGCCGTTCCACGTCCTCGCCCACGGTGGGCTTGCCGACCTTGACCTTCGCGCCGCGCAGCCCGCGCTCCTTCGCCCGCAGCGCGCCGGCGGCGAGTTCGTCGGGCGTCAGGTGCAGCCAGCCGCCCTCGGTGTCGTACAGCGGCAGCCGCTCGTGCGCGCCGCCCGCGAGCCGCCAGAGGGGTTCGCCGGCGCGCAGGCACCGCAGGTCCCACAGGGCGGTGTCGACCGCGGCCAGCGCCAGGGAGGTGATGGCCCCGACCGAGGTGGCCCGGGTGACCGACAGCAGCCGCTGCCACAGCGCCTCGACGGAGCGGGCGTCCGCGCCGGTGAGCAGCGGCACCAGGTGGTCGCGGAGCAGGGCGAGCACCGAACTGCCGCCCGTGCCGATGGTGTACGCGTACCCCGTGCCCGTGAGGCCGTCGTCCGTGGTGAGGGAGACCAGGACCGTCTCCTGGCGGACGAAGGTCTGCAGGGCGTCGGTGCGCAGCACCTCGGGTTCGAGGAAGACCATCCGGCACTCGGCCTTCGTGATCCGGCTCATGTCGGCGACCAGCCTTCCGGGGGAGGGGGGTTCACACAGGGGGAGGTC
>NZ_JARAVO010000284.1:1215-10811 GCF_033792805.1 Streptomyces sp. PA03-1a | reverse complement strand
AAGGTTTTTTGTTGGCAGTGTGAGATGTGTATAAGAAACCTCCCCCATCACGCCGACCCCGCACCCGCAAGCGGGGGTACCCGCCCTCGGGCGTGGCACGCGCCGGTGCACGCCCACGGCCGGGGGACGGCGGTGCCCCCGACGGACCGGCCACGGACCGGCCGGCGGCGTTGCCGACCGCCTCCGCCCCGTGTGCGGTGCGCGGAAACCCCTCCCGGGGGTCCGCCGGACGGCGCCCGGGGAACGTCGGTCGGCCACCCGCCGCGCGGCAAGACCGCACCCCCACTGGCGAAGGCGAGACGACCTCCCGGCCACGACCACAGCCGCCCTGCGATCCGCACACCGGCCGGAGCGACGGCCCACGCGGGTCCGGCGCGCGTCAGCGCGCTTCGCGGGCCGCGGCCAGCAACTCCTCCGCGTGCGCCCGCCCGAGCTCCGAGTCCTCCAGCCCCGCGAGCATCCGCGACAGCTCGCGTACCCGCTCCTCACCCTCCAGGACGCGCACCCCGCTCCGCGTCACGGACCCGTCGTTCGTCTTCTCGACCAGCAGCTGCCGGTCCGCGAACGCGGCCACCTGGGGCAGGTGCGTGACGACCACGACCTGCGCGGTCCGCGCCAGACGCGCCAGACGCCGGCCGACCTCGACCGCCGCCTTGCCGCCGACGCCCGCGTCGACCTCGTCGAACAGGTACGTCGGTACCGGGTCCGACCCCGCGAAGACGACCTCGACGGCGAGCATCACCCGGGACAGCTCACCGCCGGAAGCACCCTTGGCGATCGGCCGGGCCGGGGCGCCGGGGTGGGGTGCGAGCTGCAGCTCGACCTCGTCGGCGCCGGTCGCGCCGAAGGCGACCCGGCGGCCGCCGACCTCGATGCCCTCCGCGTCCTCCGTCTGCCGGAGGGCGACGCCGACCCGGGCGTGCGGCATGGCGAGCTGCGCGAGCTCCGCCGTGACGGCCGCGGCGAACCGGTCCGCCGCCTCCCCCCGGGCGTCGGTGAGGGCCTGGGCGAGGTCGCCGAGCTCGAGGCGCAGCGCGTCGCGCTCCCCGGTGAGCTCCCCGATCCGCTCGTCGTCGCCCTCCAGCTCGCCGAGCCGGGCCGCGCCCTGCTCGGCCCACGCCAGGACGGCGTCGATGGACTCCCCGTACTTGCGAGTGAGGTGGGCGAGGACGGCCCGCCGCTCCTCCACGACCGCCAGGCGCCGGGGATCGGCGTCCAGGTCGTCGGCGTACCCGGCGAGCTCACCGGCGACGTCGCCGAGGAGGATGCCGATCTCGCCGATCCGGTCCGAGAGCGCGGCCAGCGCCGGGTCGTGGGAGCGGACGGCCTCCAGCGCACGCTGGGCGCCCGCGACGAGCATGCCGGCGTCGACGCCCTCGGGGTCCTCGGGGTTCCCCGCGAGCGCGGCGTGCGCCTGGGTCGCGGCCGACGCGAGCGCCTCGGCATGGCCCAGCCGCTCGGCCTCGGCGGCCAGGTCGGCGTCCTCGCCGGGCAGCGGTTCCGCGGCGGCGACCTCGTCCAGGCCGAAGCGCAGCAGGTCCGCCTCCTGGGCGCGCTCCCGGGCCCGGGTGGTCAGCTCGTCCAGCTCGCCGGCGACCTCGCGCAGCCGCCGGTAGGCGCCCGCGTACTTGGCCAGCGGCACGGCGACGGCGTCGCCCGCGTACCGGTCCAGGGCCTCGCGCTGGCGGGCCGGCCTCAGCAGGCCCTGCTGGTCGGTCTGGCCGTGCACGGCGACCAGCTCGTCCGCCAGCTCGCCCAGCAGCCCCACGGGGACCGTGCGCCCGCCCACGAAGGCCCTGGAGCGGCCCTCCGCCGAGACGGTACGGCTGATGAGCAGCGCACCGTCGTCCAGCTCGGCGCCCGCCTCCTCGGCCCGCACGGCGGCGGGCGCGCCCGCCGCCAGCGTGATCCGCCCCTCGACCGACGCCGATTTCGTACCGATCCGGACCAGACCGGGATCGGCACGGCCGCCCAGCAGCAGCCCGAGACTGGTGACGACCATGGTCTTGCCCGCGCCGGTCTCGCCGGTCACCGCGGTGAAGCCGGGCGACAGCTCGACCACGGCGTCCTCGATGACTCCCAGCGACCGGATCCGCATTTCCTCCAACACGGATACGACCATACGAGGTTTGCGGGCCGCCGCGCGACGGGCCTCACCCCTGAGGGCAATCTCAGTGCGGCGCGCCCCGCCAGCCGGCCACCGGCAGAGCGAATTTCGCGACCAGCCGGTCCGTGAACGAGGCGTGGTGGAGCCGCGCCAGCCGCACCGGCACCGCGCCCCGCCGGACCTCCACGCGGGCCCCGGCCGGAAGGTCCACCGAGCGCCGCCCGTCGCACCACAGCACGCCGTGCGGAGTCTTCGGCTGCACCTCCACCGCCAGCACCGACTTCGGGGAGGTCACCAGCGGCTTCGCGAAGAGCGCGTGCGCGCTGATCGGCACCATCAGCAGCGCCTCCACCTCGGGCCAGACCACCGGCCCGCCGGCCGAGAAGGCGTACGCGGTCGACCCGGTCGGGGTCGCCATCACCACCCCGTCGCCGCCGAAGCGGGAGACCGGACGGCCGTCCACCTCCGTGACGACCTCCAGCAGCCGCTCGCGCGCCTGCTTCTCCACCGACGCCTCGTTCAGCGCCCAGTCGGTGTGGACGACCCGGCCGTCGTTGCGCACCAGGACGTCGATCGTCATGCGCTCCTCGACCTCGTAGTCGCGGGTGACCACGCGGTCGACGACCTTGTCCAGGTCATCGCGCTCGGCCTCCGCGAGGAAGCCGACCCGGCCCAGGTTGACGCCGAGCATCGGCACCCCGGAGGCACGCGCGAACTCCGCGCCGCGCAGGAGCGTGCCGTCACCGCCCAGGACGATGATCAGCTCGCAGTCCGCGACCGTCTCCGGTCCGATCTCCTGCACCCGCTGCACCCCGCCGTCCCCGGGCAGCGTCAGGTCCTCGGCCTCCTCGGCCAGCACCCGTACGCCGATGTTGCAGCGCTTCAGCCCCTGGACCACCCGCTCGGCACTGCGGATGGCCGCCGGCCGCCCGGTGTGGGCGAGGAGGAAGACGGTGCGGCCGGACGTCCCGTGCACCTCGTGCGTCTCGTGCGTCTCGCTCAACGGGGCCCCTCCGCCACAGCGCGTTCGACATCCGCCGGGTCCAGTTCGGGCGCCCCGGCGCGCAGCCACAGAAAGTACTCCACATTCCCCGACGGTCCCGGCAACGGGCTCGCGGTCACGCCCAGCACCCCCAGTCCCAGTGCGGCCGCCTGTCCGGCGACCTGTCGTACGGCATCGGCGCGCAGCTGAGGGCTGCGGACGACACCGCCGCTGCCCAGTCGCTCCTTGCCCACCTCGAACTGCGGCTTGACCATCAGGACCAGGTCCGCGTCGGGCGCGGCGCAGCGTACGAGGGCGGGCAGGACGAGCCCGAGCGGGATGAAGGACAGGTCGCCGACGACAAGGTCCACCGGCTGGTTGTCGATCTGCTCGAGCGTCAACTCGCGGACGTTGGTACGGTCCTTCACGGTGACGCGTTCATCGCTCTGCAGCGACCACGCGAGCTGTCCGTAGCCGACGTCGACGGCGACGACGTGCGCCGCGCCGTTGCGGAGCAGGACGTCGGTGAAGCCGCCCGTGGACGCCCCGGCGTCCAGCGCGCGCCGCCCCTCCACGAGCAACCCGTGGGGCACGAACGCCGCCAGCGCCCCGGCCAGCTTGTGGCCGCCGCGGGAGACGTAGTCCGGGTCCGAGGCGTCATCGGCGACGACGACCGCGGCGCTGGTCTCCACCTGCGTGGCGGCCTTCGTCGCGGTCGTCCCGCCCACGGTCACCCGGCCGGCCGTGATCAGCTGCCCGGCGTGCTCCCGCGAGCGGGCCAGGTTCCGGCGCACCAGCTCGGCGTCGAGTCGGCGTCGTGCCACGTGAGGTTCAGCTCCTGTTGTCGGCGTCGAGTCCTGTGAGCGTGTCGCGCAGCCCACGGTGTACATCCTCGTACACCTCGACGTGGTCCTCGGTGGGAAGCAGGTCGGCATCCCGCAGGCGGACAAGGACGGCGTCCACCTCGGTATTCCCCGTGGCGTCCAGCACGACGCCCAGCGGCCGCGGCCCCGCGTCGACGACCGCCTCCGCCGGGACCGCGGCCTCCGGTGCGGGCGCGGGTGCCACGCCCTCCAGCCCGGTCTCAGTCACGTCCCTTCACCTCCTGCGTGCGGCCCGCCGCCTTCTTGGCAGGGGTGGCCTTCTTCGCCGCCGTCGTCTTCTTCGCGGGCGCAGCCGCTCGGGACACCGCGGCGGTCTTCTTGGCCGGGGCGGTGGCAGCGGTGCCGGACACCGCGGCGGTCTTCTTCGCGGGGGTGGCCTTCTTCGCCGCCGTCGCCTTCTCCGCGGGCGCAGCCGCTCCGGACACCGCCGCAGTCTTCTTCGCGGGGGTGGCCTTCTTCGCCGCCGTCGCCTTCTCCGCGGGCGCAGCCGCTCCGGACGCCGCCGCAGTCTTCTTGCCGGGGCGGTGGCAGCGGTGCCGGACACCGCGGCGGTCTTCTTCGCGGGGGTGGCCTTCTTCGCCGCCGTCGCCTCCTTGGCGGGGGCGGTGGCAGCGGTGCCGGACACCGCCGCGGTCTTCTTGGCGGGGGCCGCGTTCTTGGCGGCGGCGGCCTTCTTGGCGGGGGCGGTCTGCTTCGCGGCAGGAGCCTTCGCGGGGGCCGCGTTCTTCCGCGCGACCGGCACGGCAGCCGTGCCCGCGGCCATGTCGGGCTCCGGAACCACAGGGGCTGCAGGCGTGGCGGGAGGCTGCGCCGGCGCGGCGTTCTTGCGCGCCACCGGGGTGGCGGCGGCAGCGCCCGTCCCCGTGGGCTTCTTCGCGGGCGCAGGCGCAGGCGCGGGCGCGGGCCTGGCGACCGGCGCATGCTCCACCGGCGGCTGCGGCGGCACGTACAGACCGGGGTCCGGCTCCTCGTCCGTCATGTCGGCCCCGGCCGGCTCCCGGTCGTCGTCTTCCAGGTTCCGGATGCGGCGTTCCAGGGCCTCCAGGACGACGCCGACCTTGGTGACCTCGTCCGCGAGCCGCCCGACCCGGCCCATCGCCTTGTCGATCTCCTCGCGGACGAGACCCACGAGCAGGTCGCGGTTGGCCCGTCCCGACGCCATCAACTCGTCCGCGAGCGTCTGCACCTCGGGCGGGATCCGCTCGCCGATGCTCCGCTGGACCGCGTCGACGTCTATCCCGGTCTGGTCGAGCAGTTCCTTGGCCGCCCCGACCGCCCGTCGCCGGGTGGCCTCGGTCAGGCCGCCCGCGATCTGCAGACAGGTCCGCAACGCGTCCCGCATACGCCCTCACTCCTCGCCTTCACCAGTTCCCCAGACTTCGTCGGTCACGACGCTACCGTCTATGGCGCCGCGTCTCCCCGACAGTCCCCTGCGGTACCGTCGATCAAGACCAGCACGAGCCACGTCCGAACGGGAGAAGCACAGCCCATGGCGACCATCGAGGAGTGCCGCAGCGCGCTCGAGCGGCTGTCCGAGAACCTCGCCGGGACCGAGGGCGGCGACCTGCGCAGCGCGGCCGCTCTCGACCGCTCGCTGAGCTGCCGCATCACCGATCTCGACGTCACCTTCGTGGGGCGTCTGGTGGACGGCCGCATCCAGGACGTGGTCACCGTGCAGGGCCCACCGGCCGAGCGCGCCGAGATAAGGCTGACCATGGCCGGTGACGACCTCGTCGCGCTCGTCGACGGCAAGCTGCACTTCGCCAAGGCGTGGGGCAGCGGCAGGGTCAAGCTGGAGGCGGGCTTCCGCGACCTGCTGCGGCTGCGCAAGCTCCTCTAGAGCCCCAGCCGGTCCAGTGCCTTCTCCGCGTCCAGGTCGCAGGAGCCGTCCCCGGCCCGTGTCCAGGCCGCCGCGCACAGCGCCCGCAGTCCGTCCATGGGTTCGCCGTCGCCGTCCAGCAGCAGCGCCCCGTCGCCCGCCGAGGCGGTCCAGCCCCCGCAGCGGTACGCACCCGCACCGGCGTCCGTGACCCCGGGCTGCGGGGTGAGCAGGCCGCGCAGATCGGCGTCGACGTAGGTGGGCCGGTGCTGCGGCGGAGCGGCGAGCAGCAGTGCGGGAGTGGTGACCCCGGTGAGCACCAGCAGCGAGTCGACGCCGCCCGCGTGGGCGCCCTCGATGTCCGTGTCGAGCCGGTCGCCGACCACCAGCGGCCGTCGCGCGCCCGTCCTGATGACCGTCTCCCGGTGCATGGGCGGCAGCGGCTTGCCCGCGACCTGCGGTTCGCCACCGGTCGCGATCCGGACGACCTCGACGAGCGCGCCGTTCCCCGGTGCCGTGCCACGGGCGGTCGGGATGGTCAGGTCGGTGTTCGAGGCGAACCACGGCGCACCGCGGTTGACCGCGTACGCCGCCTCCGCGAGCTGCTCCCAGCCGACCTTGGGCGAGTAGCCCTGCACGACCGCGGCCGGGTCGTCGTCGGCCGACGCGACCGGCTGGAGCCCGCGTTCACGCAGCGCCTCCACCAGCCCCTCGCCGCCGATCGCCAGCACCCGTGCGCCCGACGGGACCTGATCCGCGATCAGCCGGGCCACCGCCTGGGCGGAGGTGATGACCTCTTCCGCCTCGGCCGGCACGCCGAGCCGCGTCAGGTGCTCCGCGACGGTCCGCGGCGTGCGGGCCGCGTTGTTGGTGACGTACGCCAGCCGCATGCCGTGGGCCCGGGCCGAACCGAGCGACTCCACGGCGTGCACGATCGCGTCACCACCCGCATAGACCACTCCGTCCAGGTCGAGCAGGGCGGTGTCGTACGCCTGGTCAAGGGGGCTTTCACTGCCGGCCGGGCCGGTGCTGTGGGTCATCGGGCGGTCGCTCCTCGTATGTCGTCGATCACTCGGCACACTTCGCGGACATGACCCGCGTAGCATGCCCGGATGAGCAATTCCGGACCCGCTGTACGGGGCTTGCGGCTGGCGCCGTTCCGCGCGCTCCGCTACGTCCCCGAGCGGGTCGGCAGCCTGGCCGCGGTCACCTCGCCACCGTACGACGTCGTCGTCCGGCCCGAGGAACAGCGGCACCTGGAGACAGCCGACCCGCACAATGTCGTGCGGCTCATCCTGCCCACCGCCGAGCCCCCGGACGGCCGGCACCGCAAGGCCGCATGGGCGCTGTTCCAATGGCAGGAGGAGGGCGTCCTGGCCCTCGACCCCAAGCCCGCCCTGTACGTGTACGAGCAGCGCGAGGGCCATCAGGTGCAGCGCGGCCTCATCGGTGCCCTGCGCCTGACCCCGCCCGAGGAACGGATCGTGCTGCCGCACGAGGACGTGATGCCCGGCCCGGTCGCCGACCGCGCGGCGCTCATGCGTGCCACGGCCGCCAACCTCGAACCGCTGCTGCTGGCGTACCGGGGCGATGACGGGGAGGCGGCCGAGGTCGTCGAACGCACCGTCGCGGAGCCGCCCTTGCTGGCCACGACGACCGAGGACGGCATCCACCACCGGCTGTGGGCGATCACCGACCCGGGGGCGATCGCCGCGGTCGACGCCGACCTGTCCCGGCACCAGGCCGTCATCGCCGACGGCCACCACCGCTGGGCCACGTACCTGCTGCTGCAGGCCGAGCACGAGGCCCCCAGCCCCTGGGACTACGGCCTGGTGCTGCTGGTGGACACCGCCCGCTACCCGCTGCGGGTCCGCGCCATCCACCGTGTGCTGCCGCAACTGCCCGTCGCACGGGCCGTCGAGGCGGCCCGCCACGCCTTCCGCGTACAGGAGCTGCCCGGCCCCCTCCCCCAGGCCCTGGCCGCCCTGGAGGCCGCGGCGGCCGAGGGCAACGCCTTCCTGCTCACCGGCGACGGCCGCTTCCACCTCCTGGACCGGCCGGACACCGAGGCCCTCGACCGCGCCATCCCCGTGGACCGGCCCGAGGAATGGCGGCAGCTGGACGCCACGGTGCTGCACAGCCTGCTCCTGGACCGGATCTGGGAGGTGCCCGACGCCCCCGAGCACATCCACTACATCCACGACACCCAGGCCGCGGTCGAGCGCGCCGAGCATTACGGCGGCACGGCCGTGCTCATCCACCCGGTGCGCGAGAGCGTCGTGCACGACCTCGCCAAGCAGGGTGTGACGATGCCGCGCAAGTCGACCTCCTTCGGCCCGAAGCCGGCGACCGGCCTGGTGCTGCGCAGCCTGGAACTCGACGGCACGCCCGCCTGAAGCCGCACAACGCGAAGGGCGGCATCCGCGTGACGCGGATGCCGCCCTTCCCCTTGCTCCGGCGATCAGTCCTCGGTGCCCTTGGCGGGCTCCTTGAACGGGTCGTCGAGGAACGCCGTCGGATCGGCCTCGTCGGTCAGGTCGACGTCCGGCTCCCCGGCGTCACCGACCTCGCGCTCCCCGTGCTCCTCGTGCTCCTCGTCGTCGGAGGCCTCGGCATCCGCGGAGTCCTCGGCGGCGTCGTCGTCGATGTCGTCGCCGTCGTCGTCCCGATCCGCCGCGACGGGCGCGCCGGCCCCGGCGCCCTCGTCGGCACCCTCGTCCAGCGCGTCCACGAAGGCCACGCCGTCCAGCTGCGCCAGCCGGTCGGAGGCGTCCGTGCTGCCGCTCTGGTCGGCCTCCAGCGCCTTGGCGAACCACTCCCGGGCCTCGTCCTCACGGCCCGCCGCGAGCAGCGCGTCGGCGTACGCGTAGCGCAGTCGCGCCGTCCACGGGTGCACGGCGTTGGACGCCAGTTCCGGGCTCTGCAGGGTGACGACGGCGGCCTCGTTCTGGCCCATGTCGCGCCGCGCACCGGCGGCGACCAGACGCATCTCCACCTGACCCGCGCGGTCCAGCTTGTGCACCTCCGGCGCGCCCGCCATCTCCAGCGCGCGCTCCGGGCGGCCCATGCCCCGCTCGCAGTCCGCCATGACCGGCCACAGGTCGACCGTGCCCGTCATCCGCCGGCATGCCCGGAACTCGGCCAGTGCCTCGGCGTACCGCTCCGTGGCGTACGAGGCGAAGCCGGCCGCCTCACGGACGGCGGCGACACGGGACGCGAGTCGCAGCGCGACCCTGGAGTAGCCGTAGGCCAGGTCCGGGTCCTCGTCCAGCAGCCTGGCCACCATGACGAGGTTGCGCGCCACGTCCTCGGCGAGCGTCTTCGGCAGGCTCATGAGCTCCTGACGCACGCTGGGGTCGATCTCCTGACCCGTCACGTCGTCCGGGATCGGCAGCCGCTTCACCGGCTCCCGCTCCTCACGGCGCTCGTCACGGCCCCGGGTGTTCTCGAACCGCCCGCGCCCCTGCACGTACGGCCGCCGGCCGCCGCCCTGGCCGCGCTCGTCATCACGACGCGGGCCGCGGGGACGCTCGTCCCGACGGTCGTCGCGACGGTAGCCGCCACGGTCGTCGTCCCGGCGCGGCCCACGGGGCCGGTCGTCCCGACGGTCGTCACGCGGCCTGTCCTCACGGGGACGGTCGTAGCGCGGCCGGTCATCGCGACGGAACCCACCGCGGTCATCCCGCCGGTCGTCACGGGGACGATCCTCACGGGGACGGTCGTAGCGCGGCCGGTCATCGCGACGGAACCCACCACGGTCATCCCGCCGGTCGTCACGGGGACGATCCTCACGGGGACGGTCGT
>NZ_JARAVO010000284.1:0-1119 GCF_033792805.1 Streptomyces sp. PA03-1a | reverse complement strand
ATCTAGCGCGGCCGGTCATCGCGACGGAACCCACCACGGTCATCCCGCCGGTCGTCACGGGGACGATCCTCACGGGGACGGTCGTAGCGCGGCCGGTCATCGCGACGGAACCCACCACGGTCATCCCGCCGGTCGTTCACGCGGCCTGTCCTCACGGGGACGGTCATAACGCGGCCGGTCGTCACGACGGAACCCACCACGGTCATCCCGCGGCCGGTCCACACGAGGCCGGTCCTCACGGGGACGGTCATCACGACGGAAGCCACCGCGGTCGTCGCGACGGGGCCCACCACGGTCGTCACGGGGCCGGTCCACACGAGGCCTGTCCTCACGGGGACGGTCATAGCGCGGCCGGTCGTCACGGGGACGATCCTCACGGGGACGGTCGTACCGCGGGCGATCGTCGCGACGGGGCCCACCGCGGTCATCGCGCCGGTCATCACGCGGCCGGTCGTCGCGACGGGGCCCACCGCGGTCGTCACGCCGGTCATCACGACCCCGGTCCTCGGACCGCCCACGCGGCCGGTCGTCGCGGCGGTAACCGCCGCCGGCCCGGTCGCCTTCGCGCCGGGGGCCGCCGCTGCGGTATCCACCCCGGTCGCCGCCCTGGCGCGGAGCGCGCCGCTCAGGCCGATCAGGCCGTTCCTCGGGCGAGTTGGACATCGACGTGACTCCTGTCGTTTGTGCTGCCGTAGTGCCAGTCTCTCGTACCAGTTCGCGAACTGGGCACCACGCTAAAAAACAAAAGGACCCCCGGTCCCAGCGCTTTGGCCAGGACCGAGGGTCCACAAAGATTGTTCGGCGGCGTCCTACTCTCCCACAGGGTCCCCCCTGCAGTACCATCGGCGCTGAAAGGCTTAGCTTCCGGGTTCGAAATGTAACCGGGCGTTTCCCTAACGCTATGACCACCGAAACACCATCGGGTGTTAGGCGAACAAGCACACTTTTCAGTTAAGTGACTGGTTCAACCGGTGCGACCGTTCGCAACCCGGGAACCAAACAGTGGACGCGAGCATCTGAGGACAAGCCCTCGGCTTATTAGTACCGGTCAGCTCCACCCATTACTGGGCTTCCACATCCGGCCTATCAACCCAGTCGTCTACTGGGAGCCTTAACCCC
>NZ_JARAVO010000283.1:0-11079 GCF_033792805.1 Streptomyces sp. PA03-1a | reverse complement strand
CGACGACCCCAAGCCCTTCGTCTGGACGAAAACCGCAGACGAAATCTTCGAACGCCTCGCCGGATATCTGAACCGAATCAACGACTCAGGACACTAGCCCTGCGGTTGGTTAGTTCAAGAATCATTCGAACCGTGGACACCTGCCTCATCGCTTGTGTCCTGGCTTTCCAGCATGGCCAAGTCCGCAGCAGCGGACCGTGCCTCGGCGGCACCAATGCGGTGATAAATGCTTATAGCTTCCCGGAGGTGGTCAAGGGCACTTCGCCTCGCGTCTGCTTGTGCTTCGCAGTGGGCGATGCCCTCTAGCGCCCGTGCCTCTTCCAGAGCGTCTCCCACCCGACGCGCGAGATTCAGAGCCTGCCGGTACCGGGCAAGGCTCTCCTGTGGCTGGGCGGAGGCAGCCAGCAGCGCGCCGATACCGTTCAGGGCCTCAGCCTCACCAGGGAGGTTGCCGAGGGCGCGGTGGAGTTCCAGGGCTTGCTCCAGCAGGTCGGCGGCCGCCGGGTAGTCACCAGTCAGCCGCCGCACTGCCGCGAGCTCTGCCAGGGCGTAAGCCTCGCCGATGCGGGTGCCGAGGGCGCGGTGGAGTTCCAGGGCTTGCTCCAGCAGGTTGGCCGCAGCCGGGTAGTCATCAGTCAGCCGCCGCACTACGCCCAAGTTCCCTAGAGTGGCGGCCTCGCCAAAACGTTTGCCGAGGGCGCGGTGGAGTTCCAGGGCTTGCTGCAGCAGGTCGGCCGCCGCCCGGTAGTCACCAGTCAGCTGCCGTACCACTCCCAACTTCCCCAAGGTCTCAGCCTCACCGTGCCGGTCGCCGAGGGCGCGGTGGAGTTCCAGGGCTTGCTGCAGCAGGTCGGCCGCCGCCCGGTAGTCACCAGTCGACCGCCGCACCACGCCCAAGTTCGCCAAGGTCTCAGCCTCACCGTGGCGGACGCCGAGGGCGCGGTGGAGTTCCAGGGCTTGCTCCAGCAGGTTGAGCGCCGCCGGGAAGTCACCAGTCAACTGCTTCATCCTGCCGAGTTCCGCCAGGGTGTGCGTCTCACCCTCCTGGTCGCCGTGGAATCGGTAATGCGTCAGTGCCTGCTCCAGCAGGTTGGCCGCAGCTGGGTAGTCACCAGTCAGCCGCCGCACTGCCGCGAGCTCTGCCAGGGCGTAAGCCTCGCCGATGCGGGTGCCGAGGGCGCGGTGGAGTTCCAGGGCTTGCTCCAGCAGGTCGGCCGCCGCCGGGAAGTCACCAATCAGCCGCCGTATCACGCCGAGCTCTGCCAGGGTCTCAGCCTCACCATGTTGGTCGCCGAGGGCGCGGTAAAGGGTTAGGGCCTGTTGTAGTGATTCGACCGCAGCCGGATAGTCGTCGATTAGCCGCCGTGCTACCCCGTGCCCTTTTAGGGCCTCGGCCTCACCGTGGCGGTCGCCGTGGTGGCGTGCGGAAGTAGCGGCGAGTTGCTGCAGCGTGATGGCCAACTGCCAGGGACCTTCGCGCGTGAGGAAGGTGATCATTGCCGTGACCAATCGATTGACTCGGCGATGCTGGCCCTGTGCAGCGGCGTACCTGACGCAGGCGAGTATGTTGGGACTTTCGGTGCGCAGCCAGTTCAGAGATTGCGCAGAGGTGGTCAGCTTGGGTGTGTACGAATCCCTCGGTTTACGGGACAGGCCGAGCCGCTCGTTGATTGTCACCCTCTTGCTCTGGCGTGGGGCGGAGCCGGTGACGTGTTGGTCAGCGGTTTCGGCGACGTGCTGGTAGTAGCTCAGTAGCCGTTCGATGGCCTGCTCGCGGTCCTTGGCGGGATCCTGTTGCGCCAGAGTTTGCGCGTAGGCACGCACCAGGTCGTGGAAGCGGTAACGGCCAGGGGCAGGCTCGTCGATGAGGTGGTCGGCGCAAAGCGCCTGCAGATGGCGACGAGCTTGCGGTAGGGACATGCGATTGATCGCGGCAGCAGCGTAAATGTCAACGTCCGGGCCGGGGTGTAGACCGAGCCGGCGAAATAGGCGCTGCTGATCACCGGACAGGTCGCGATACGAGAGATCGAAGGCAGCGGCCACCGCGCGGTCGCCCGCTGCGAGTTCGCTCAGCTGATCCTGCAGGTCGGAGAAGGCAGCGGTGAACTGGGCAATGTTCCAGGCAGGATGGTGGGCCAGTCGGCTGGCGAGTAGAGAGATCGCCAACGGCAGGTAACCGCACAACCGGACTGCCTCGGATATTGCTCCGGCGTCGGCCCCAGTTGCGTTGCGGCGGGCGAGCCGGCTGAACAGCAGCTCAGCTTCTGCCGGAGGCAGTGTGCTCAGGGGCAGCGGCACGGCGTTATCAACAGCGACCAAGCGCCGACGGCTGGTGACCAGGACCAGACAGCCGTCGCACGCAGGCAGCAGGGGCTCGATCTGGGCGTGGGTGGCTGCATCGTCCAGGACCAGCAGCATCTTTTTGCCAGCGAGATGGTCACGCCAGAGCGCAGCACGCCCATCGAGCCCGTCGGGGATTTGCTGTGGGGCGACACCCCGCGAGACGAGGAGAGCGGCGAGGACATCCGAAGGATCGGCAGGATACTGGCCGGGGGTGTGACTGTGCAGGTCGACGAACAACTGTCCGTCCGGAAAGCGGGAGGCGAGCAGGTAGGCGGCGCGGGTAGCTAGGGCGGTCTTGCCCACCCCGGGCATCCCGTCGATCGTGTGGATGGCCAGCACCTGGGCAGGTCCGGCCGCAGCCAGGATCCGGTCCAGTTCGGCCTGGCGACCCGTGAACGCGGCGACATCGCGCGGTAGAGTCCGCGTCACGACCAGAGCCGTCGGCGCGGCATGGTAGTGGTTCTCCTGCTGGGCGTGGTCACCGACCACGAACGCTGCCGAACCATTGAAGGTGCTACTGGAAACGCCTTCAGGGGTGTGCGGAGTGGGGGTGGCCACGTGCCTATCCGAACGTATTGTTCTGCGTGTTGTGGTCACCGACCTGCAGTGCCGTCGGGCCGTTGAAGGTAGCGCCGGATTCCACCCCGGAGCTGCCAGAGGGCGCGTATTGCTGGATTATGGACCGCAGTTGGGCCGCCGACTGCTCCTGTTCGGCTCTACCTGCTGCTTCCAGCACCATGTGAATCCGGGTTTGCCAAGATGCCTCTTCACGGATCCGTATCCGTTCTGCTTGTGCCGGGTCGCCAGTCTGCAAGGCGGCAGCAGTCCGATCCAGGCGCTCAAGCTCCGTCTGTTCGTGTCTGCTGTCGTCCCGGCTGAACCAGCGCGCTACTGCCTGACGCAACCCGGCCCACGCGTCTGTCCCTGCCGCCTGCACAACGGCGCTGCCGCCAGCAGCAGCCAGCGCCGTCAACGCCTGCTCCAGCATCCCCTGCCCCCGATCGCTGTCCCTGCCAACACGGTAGCGACGCCAGCTGCATAAATCCTTAAGAACTGCTCGGCCGCCTCGGCGACCTCAAGCGCCAGGCCACCCACCAGCTGGCCATCCTCGACGACGACGAAACCCGTCATCGAAGATGCCGTCCGTGACATCGCGGAACCGTGACAGAGGTAGGCGATGGACGAGAAAGCACGGCAGCGCACCTTTTGGCCTCGTGGATCAGGCCGGAGGGCGTCGTCCCGTGAGGTTTCGCCAGTGTTCGCGGGCGGCCTCGAGCTCGACGAGCGCCTCTTTGAGGGCCTGATTGCGGCTTTGGCGTGAGGTGACTGCACTCAGATGCTCACGGCTTCTTCTGCCGCAGTGGTGTGAGACTGAGCGGCCTTCAGGTCCTCCTCAGCGGTTTTGATGGACGCGGGACGCTCCTTGAGGAAGCGGTTCTCTGCGGCGACCGCGTTCTGGATTCTGACACTGAAGTCGCGCACGCTGGCTTCAGTGTGCTCGTCGGCTCCGAAGTGCGCCAGGCTCATTTGGCCATCTGGTTGGGTCAGGTAGATGTAGTTGATCAGGGGCGTCCGTTCGAATCGCACGTCGAGACCGCCCAGCGGCCTTACTTCTACCGCAGCTGACTTGGTTACAACCACCGCCACATGCTTGTACAGCGTCACGGGCCCCAGCCGTCGCCTGCAGCAACCCGCGGCCCGGCTCACGCAACTGCTTCAGCTTCCGTTCAGCACTGCTGACACGGCTCCGGTACGACAGGTCAGCCTGAGTGACCTGACCGTGCGCGGCTGTCAGCTCCCTGCGTGCCTTCTCCTGTAGGTTGCGTACGGTCCGGCGCGCTTTCTCAAGACCCTGCCGGTCCGCTTGATGATCGCCAGAGAAGGCAAAGGCCCAGCCACCGGGGTAACGATGGCGCCGCCACCCAAGCCCCGCTAGACAGGCGACCACCACGATCACGATCGCTTCGATCACTCCCACACGCCCTCCCCACCCGACGAGCCGTGTCCCGCTGCCGACGCGCGCCGTTATCCCCAGCCCGAAAGGCGCGTCGGCCCTCGATGAATATCGGGTGTGAGAACGGGCCGGTCAACAGGGCCCCAGGTCCTGGGCGTTGTTCCGGTAGCCGTCATTGATGGCTGTGCGCGGCAGGAGCGAGGGCGGCGGAGCCAAGCTGGGTCCGGGACGGATTTGAGATGAGGGCACGCATGGATCCGTGAGCATCGGCCATGTTGTTTCCACCTTGCTGTTCTACGCGCTTCCGGCGACGGCGGTGACGAGCGGGATCAGCTGGGCGAGCAGGGCGGTGGCTGCGGGGTGGGTTTCGATGGTGCGGGTGAGGAAGAGCCCGGCGGCTTGGAGGCGGCGCAGGAACGTTTGGGGGTCGGCGGGTCCGGGGGCGGTGAAGGCGTCGTCGACCTGGGCGAGGGCAGTGGAGACGGCTTGTTGGACCGCGGGGTCATGGTGCTGGGGGAGTGCTTGCCGGATGGCGGCGACGTGGTCACGGATGGCCTGGACGGCTTCGTCGTTGATGCGGATGGTCTGGTTGGTCTGTTGGACGTGGTAGCCGCCCGCGATGGGGCCGTGCTGGGTGCCTCCGGAGATGCTGACGCCGATGAAGCCGTGCTCGTCTGGTGTGGCCATGGGGTGTCCTCTCGCAGCGGGAACTGGTGCGGTGCAGCGGGTTCAGGCGGGCGGCGGGCCGGGGGATGCGGTACCGGCCTGCGGGCTGGAGGGGGTGCTGGGCTGGACGGTCGTCTGGTTGGTCTGGGCGACGGTGTGGCCGCCGGCGATGGAGCCGCTTTGCACGCCGCCGTTGATGATCACGCCGGTGTTGAAGACCTGGCTGACGCGGGCGGTGAACTCGTCGCTCTCCAGACCTTTGCGTTCCAGGAGGTCCTGGACGGAGGAGATGAGGCGGTGCTCGACGGCTTTGACGTACCGCTCGATGTCCAGGCGCTGGAAGATGTTCTGCGGGCTTGGTTGTGCGACCTGCTCGCGCAGCGAGTTGATATGCAGGGGAGGCGCGGGCACGTCCCAGCCTTCCGCCTGGGCCGCGCTCCGCTCTTCCGGCTCCGGTTCCTTCCCCCACACCAGGCGGAACCGGCGCGCGAGCTGCCACGCGTGGCGTGGCACGGCGAGGAGGATGTCGCCGGGGATGGCGCACAGTGCGCTGAGCACGCCGGCGTCGATAGTGCGGATCGACCAGCGGTACATGCTCTGTACGGGGAGGAGGACCCGCACGGAGACCTCCAGGTACAGGATGTCGCCGTGCGTGGTGGCCCGCACGAAGGTGGTGGTGCTGAGGTCCTCCTCCCAGCTGCCGACGCGGATGCCGAGCATGTGCCGGGCCTCTTCGTCCTCGTCGGCAAGGACGTCCCCGGCCGGCCGTTTGCCGATCAGGGCAGGGTGGCCCTGGGGTGCGAAGACGTAGTCCCGCATCGTGAGCTGCTGCAGGCGGGCGCCGGGTCTGGCCTCTCCGGCCCGGAACCGTTGCATGCCTTCACGGATGGCATCGATGACCTCGGTGTGGCTGAGCAGCGGTCCGCTGTCTTCGGGCGGCTTGACCAGCCGCAGATGCCCGGCCCCGGCATCCGGCGGCACGGGGGACGTGTGGCGCCGCAGCTGTGTGGCGAACGACCACGGCGGGAACTGCTCCAGCTCGTCGCCGGCGCCGTAGAAGGCATCGTCGGCGTACTCGACGTGTGTGACCTGCTCCAGCTGCGACAATCGTCGCAGGCCCCGGGTGGTGGACGTCTCGATGCCGCCCCATACTTTCCGGGGCTCCGGTGGGCTGAGCCGTTTCGCGGTACGGATCTCCTGCCAGCGCCGCCGGCGCACCCTCCGCTCGGCAGCCGTCACCATGCCCCACCCGGTCGGCAACCCCACGAGCACCCACGTGCCGGCCGCCTGAGCGGCGACGGCCGGAGCCGACGACGCAGCAAGCCACGACACCTGCCCTCCCAGCCCGGACCATAGTGCGTAGACCAGCAACGCCGCGTAGACGACAAGGGACAAAGCCACGATCACCGTCAGGGCCGGCACCGCCAACTGCCTCACACCCGACGGCTTCGGAACACGCAGCCGCAGCTGCTGCCGCCAGTAGCTCCGCAGGCGCAGCGCCGTGGCAACGTAGACCACGAAGGCGGCCGAGACCGGCTCCACCCACAATGCCGCTACCAGCACTGCCAGCGCCGCCAACTCCCGTGCCGCATCCAGCCGCTGCGCTCGGACGCAATGCCAGGCCACCGCCCCCGGATCCACCCCGTAAGCGGGTGGCAGGAAACGCTCGGTCGGCAGCGTCAGACGCTGCAGGATGCCGGCCCGGAACGGCTCACGATGGTTGTAGGCGGCCGCGCACAGGAACCGGGTCACCCGGCTCACGCCGCTCCACGACCGGCTCGACCCTCCGACCGGCATCGCCGGATACGTTTCCAGGCTCTCTTCGGACAGCTCCCCACCCCCTGTCCCGCGGCAGTGGCGGTCAGCCACAGCCAGGCCGAGAAGTTACCCCTCCTGATGCTGCTCGCACACGAGCTCTCGAGCGACCGTTACGAACGAACCGCCCATGGCCGCCGCAACGTCCGGCGTATGTGTCCGAGCCGGCTATTCGATGGTGACGCCGTGGGCGCGGGCGAGGGCGTCGAGGCCGTCGGCCCAGCCTTGGCCGATGGCGCGGAGTTTCCAGACGTGCTGGCCGCCTGCGGTGTGGCGGTAGATCTCGGCGATGGCCATGGCGCGGATGTGGGGGTCGGCGGGTGGCTGGAATGTCCAGGCCGCGCCGGTCGCGCAGGTGATGTGCAGGGCGGCGTGGGTGAGGGCGCCGCAGGTCAGGCCGGTGTCGACGTCCATGTTGATGGCGAGGGTGACGCGCTGGATGTGCGGGGGCAGGGCAACGGCGTGGAGGGCCGCACGCTCCACCGTGTGGGGGCCTTCGGTCTGCTTGCCGAGGAGGCGGGCCGCTCCGTGGGCGGTGGAGGGCTGGTTGTAGAAGACGAAATCCTCGTCGCAGGTGACCTGGCCGTCGGTGTCGGTGAGGAAGAGGGTGAGGTCGGCGTCGGCGCCGGCGAAGCTGAAGTCGATGAGCAGTTGCTGCCAGGCCTCTTCGGGCAGGACCAGGTTCTGCCCAGGGGTGAGCGCGGTCGCCTGCGAGGCGGACGGTGAGACGGGAGCGTGGGTGGGTGCTGGAGGAGTGGCCGGTGTGCCCGGGTGAGTGAGGCTTTGGTCCCTCCATTCGGCGAAGGGCCGGATCCGGTACGGGTCCGACGGGGGAGCGGAGTGTGCGCCGGGCACGTTGGCGCGGAGGTCCGTGTCCAGGTCGGCCAGGGTCGCGTCACCGGAGGAGGCCTCGTCCTGGGCGTGGTCGAGGAGGCTTTGCAGCCCGGGCAGGCGGCTGGTGTCAAGGGGCTTGATGGTGCCGGACAGGTTCCCGGAAGCGGTGGTGGTGACCGAGCAGGCGACGTCCTGGCCGATGTCGAGGAACCGCAGGGCGTCGTTCGGCTCCCGCCAGGGGCCGGCTTCGACGGCTGCGCGCGTCCAGCGGCCGTAGGCCACGAACCCGAGCCGCTGCGTGTCCGGCAGGCGGGTGAGGACGGCCAGGTCGATGGCGGTGATCCCGGGTGCGGTGGCGAACGCTTCCTTGAGGGTGGCGATGATGTTCGATCCCATGGAGGTGAGCCACCACAGGGTGCGGTCCCGCTTGCTGAGCGTCTTGAGCGTGGGGCGTCCGCTGGAGGTGACACCGGGCGTCTGGTCGGGCAGGGAGTCGATGTCCTGCTGCCGCATCACCACGGACAGGACCGAGCCGTCGACGCCTACAGCACAGCCGGAAGCGGGATTGTCGGCGAAGGCGTAGTTGATCACCTCGCACACGGTCTCCTCGTCGTTGCCGAGCAGTCCCTGCCACCACTGGTCGGCCTCGGCGACCAGCCGGCCGTGGACGGTGTGCAGCCGAGCCTCTTCAGCGGCGAGGTAGGCCGGGGCGTCCTCCTCCGCCCTTCGCTTGGCCATCGCTCGTTCCGTGCGGGCGAAGACTCCCAACCCGGCAAGGTGGTGGGCCTGGGCTTCGGCCAGCGCCCAGGCCAGTCCCAGCTGCGGAGGTCCCGGCACCATCGGCGGGTGCACCTGGGGGAAAGTCTGCAGGTGGACGCTTGTCGTCTGCCGCCGCAGCTCCTGCAACTGGGCGATCGCCACGTCCCGTTGCGCCTCCTGCTGCGCCCGCTCGGCCTGGCGACGGGCACGGTCCAGCTGAGCCGCCGAAGGAGCCACAGCCCGCGTGCGCGTGGTGCGGCTCGTGCTGGTGCGTCGTCGTCCCCCACCCACGGAACTGGAGGCGTAGAACGGGCCGACCCCGGAGGAGATCCGCGTGCCACCGCTGCCCATGCTGATGCGCGCCGCCCGGGGTCCTACGGATGTGCGCACGCCCCGGGTCGAGACCCGAACGCTCATTCCCGGCACGCCCACACGAAAGCCGAAAGCCATGGTTCCATTCCGTCCTTGCTGCGAATCGGGGAGCACCGGCCCCGTATCGCCGTCGTGACCCGTCCGGACCGCCCGCCCTGCGCACCGCGCAGGGCCGCAGCCCGTCTCCTGGCCCAGTTGGTTGATCTGCCGCACCTGCTACCGGTAGAAGACGGCGACTCCACCGTGATGGGAACAAGCGCCCTGATGGTGGGCGGCATAGCTGTAGGTACCGTCGTTGCACAAGGCGGTGGCACCGGCAGGATGAGAGGTACCGCCGCCCGAGCTCGACGAGCCGCCGCCGGTGGTCGAGGAGCCACCCGACGACGAACCGCCGCCGCTCCCCCCTGAGGAGCCGTCGGCCGACTTGCGCGTCGCGGTCGAAGCGGGCTTGGCCGTCTTCGTCACGGTCACCGTGGGATGCGGCGTGACCGTCTGAGTCACGGTCACGGTGGGCGCCGGAGCCGGCGTCTTCGTCGCGGTCGCGGTGACCGTGACCGCCGGGCGAGGCGTCGAGCCGGCTGCGCTCGAGCCCCCGGTGCCGAAGGCGGCGCCCACCACAAGCAGCGCCAGGGCACCCGCCCACACGCGCTTGCGCTTGTGGAGTGGACGGATATCAGGCATGCGGACAGGCTCAGGCGGGCGGACCGCCCACTGCGGACCTGGCTGGTACTGGCTCATGCGATGACCCCCACGACGAACACCGGACCTCCTTGTCCGGACAGTTGAGAACTTTACAAATTCTCCCTGCAAAGCACACAACCCCGTTACATAATCGGGACCACCTGGCAGAGCTGCCCGGCCACCCGGTGGGTGCCGCACGCTCACGCGGCTGCCCTCGCCAGGCGAGGTCGCCGCACGCGCTGCCGCTCGCGTGCTGTGCCGGAGAGCTTTGGAAGTGTCTGCACATGTCTGCGGTGGACGCTACGGTTTGTACCACGATGATCTAAGAGGCCGCTGGGATGTGGGAATGATCGTGCTGAACAACGGCGCGAACGCGCCCCTCGCCACCGGGCCGGTGACGTTTCAGGTCACACCCGCAGGGGCGGCTTTGGACGTGTCCGCACTGCTCCTGGGACCAGGTGGCAAGGTCCGCAGTGACGACGACCTCGTGTTCTACAACAACCCTTCACACGATGGGGTGACCATCTCGGCCGACACCGTTGTGGCGGATCTACCCCGGATTCCCGCGGCTGTGGACTCAGTCGTCGTTATCGCCAGCGCCGATCCCCAACACCCGGGCACGTTCTTCACGAAGGCACCGGAACTGACCGTGACCCAGGACAGCAAAACGAGCATGGGCTTCACACCCCCGGACTTCGTGGACCGCGAAACAGTCGTTGTTCTGGCAGAGCTCTACCGCCGAAACGGGGCATGGAAAGTCCGCGCGGTCGGCCAAGGCTACGCGTCGGGCCTTGCCGGCCTCGCCACCGATTACGGTGTCGACGTAGACGACGATGGGTCGACAGGTACGACGGTCCCGCAACGATCTTCCCCCGGCCGCAGCACGGCGGCAGCCGGTGGCGTCGTCAGCTTGGCCAAGGTGGAGCAGATAGCGCCCGCGCTGCTGGCACCGGCACGCCAGGCCGGGCACGCGCTGCAGGGCGCGGGCCTGAACGGTAAGCGTGCCGCGGTGTATCTCATCCTTGACCACGACTACTACATGAAGGACTTCTACGAGTCCTTCGCGGTTCAGGCGTTCGCTGAGCGGGTGTTGGCTTTGTCGGCGAACCTCGACGACGACGGCACGGTACCCGTGATCTTCGCCAGCGGGGACGAGCCCTTCGTGGAAGAGATCTGCCTGGACAACTACCGCGGCCGGATCGGCCAACTCCACACCCAGGTCGACTGGGGATGGGGCAACGTCGGCGAGGCCATGCGACGGGCTGCCCGGCACTACCAGGAATCTGGAGCAACCGACCCTGCATTCGTCGTAGTCCAGGTCGGGGACGAACCATGGGACAAAGCCGAAGTCCGCTCCCTGCTCCAGAACACCGCCAGCCTCGGTCTCTTCTGGCTCTTCGTCGGATTCGGGCGCGGCAAGCTCGCCTTCTACAAGAACCTCAACGCCTCAACCTCCGTCACCTTCACCAACGTCGCGTTCTACGACGCCAGCAACAACCCAGGATCCGTACCTGGTGAACGCTTCTACACCGGCATCGTCGACGGGACTGTACAAAGAACGGCTCTGTCTCACATTCGGTGGTGACGGAGTGTGCTGCTATCCGAGGAGGATGCGGTGGCGAAGTAGGGTGAAGCCTGCTCGTCCGTGCATCTGT
>NZ_JARAVO010000282.1:0-11127 GCF_033792805.1 Streptomyces sp. PA03-1a | reverse complement strand
GTTTTGGGAGTTTCGTTGGGTCGGGAGTGGGTTTTAAACCGCAGGCGCAACGCACCCGCACACAACAACCGGGCAGCCCGCCGCAGGCGCAACGCACCCGCACACAAACACCGGCCGCAACCACAACCCCCCGCCCCGGGCACCGCACTTGCCGGGAGTCCACTCGAAGAGGTTCGCTGGTACCCCATGAGGTACACACAGCTCGGCCGCACCGGCCTCAAGGTCAGCCGCATCGTCCTGGGGACGATGAACTTCGGCGGGCAGACGGACGAGGCCACCAGTTACACGATCATGGACGCCGCGCTGGACGCGGGGGTCAACTTCTTCGACACGGCGGACATCTACGGCACCGCCGAGGACAAGGGCCTGACGGAGAAGGTCATCGGCTCGTGGTTCGCGCGGGGCGGGGGCCGCCGCGACAAGGTGGTGCTGGCCACGAAGGTCTACGGGAACATGTCGGCGGACGGGAAGGCGTGGCACGAGGAGTCGTGGCCGAACCACGACCGGCTCAGCGCCCTCAACATCCGCAGGGCGGTCGAGGCCAGCCTGCGGCGGCTCGGCACGGACCACATCGACGTCTACCAGTTCCACCACGTCGACCGGCGCACCCCGTTCGAGGAGATCTGGCAGGCGGTGGACGTGCTGGTCCGCCAGGGCAAGATCCTCCACGCGGGGTCGTCGAACTTCCCCGGTTACAAGATCGCGCGGGCCAACGAGGCGGCCGCGAACCGCGGTTCGATGGGCCTGGTCAGCGAGCAGTGCCTGTACAACCTGGCGGAGCGCCGCGCCGAGCTGGACGTGATCCCGGCGGCGCAGGAGTACGGGCTCGGTGTGATCCCGTGGTCGCCGCTGCACCAGGGGCTGCTGGGCGGCGCGCTGCGCAAGGAGCGGGAGGACGGCGGGGCCCGCACCAAGGTGGGCCGGTCGGCGGCGGGGCTGGCCGACCCGGTGGTCCGGGCGCGGGTGCAGGCGTACGAGGACCTGCTCGGCAAGCACGGACTGGAGCCCGGCGAGGTCGCGCTGGCCTGGCTGCTGACCCGGCCCGGGATCACCGGGCCGATCGTGGGGCCGCGCACGCCGGAGCAGTTCTCCTCGGCGTTGCGCGCGGTGGACCTGGAGCTGGACGAGGAGCTGCTGGCGGGTCTCGACGAGATCTTCCCCGGACCGGGCCCCGCCCCGGAGGCCTTCGCCTGGTGACCGGGTCCGGTGGCGCCGGCCCGATCAGGCCCGCGCCACCGCGAGCCGCTTCGTCAGCACGCGCTCGGGGCGCCCGTCCGGCATGACCCCGCCGGGGCCCCCGTCGTCCGCGAAGCCGTTGCGCACGTAGAGCGCCGTCGCCGCCGTGTTGCCCTCCGCGACCGCGAGGTGGAGCAGGGCGACGCCCGCGGTGCCCGCCGCCCACTCCTCGACGGCCCGGATCAGCAGGTCGGCGACGCCGCGGCCGCGGGCCTCGCCCGCCACCCACATCGAGATCAGCTCGGCGCTGTCCGGCAACTCGCCGGGCACGCCGCTGGCCATGCCGCGGGGCCGGCCGTCCACGAGGGCGACCAGGTTGTACGAGCCGGGCAGGGCGAGCCGGTCGCGCCAGCGTTCCTCGCGGTCGCCGTCGCCCTGCCAGTCGGCGAGCCGGGCGCCGAAGGCGTGCGGCGCGTCGGCGAGTGCGGTGAGCCGCAGCTCCCGCCAGAGCGGCCAGTCGTCGGGGGTGAGCACGCGCAGTTCGATCACCCCCGCAGGGTGCCGCCGGGCCGGGCCCGGCGGCAACCCGGTTTCCGCGGGGCTCAGCGGGTGCCGAGCAGGTGGTCCATCGCGAGCTGGTCGAGCTGCTCGAAGGCGGACCCGCGGGTCGCGACGGCGTCGGCGTCGAACTCCTCGTAGGCGCCCCGGTCGGCGAGCAGGTCGGCCAGGGACTCGCCCTCGCCGAGGGTCGGCTGCGCCAGCTGGTCCAGGCGGGCGGCCTTCAGCGCGTCCTGCACGGCCGGGTCGGCGCGGAACGCGGCGGCACGGTCCTTGAGGATGAGGTAGTTGCGCATGCCGCCGGCGGCGGACGCCCACACACCGTCCATGTCCTCGGTCCGCGGGGGCTTGAAGTCGAAGTGGCGCGGGCCCTCGTAGCCGGCCGACTCCAGCAGGTCGACCAGCCAGAACGCCGAGCGCAGGTCGCCGGCGCCGAAGCGCAGGTCCTGGTCGTACTTGATGCCGGTCTGGCCGTTGAGGTCGATGTGGAAGAGCTTGCCGTGCCACAGCGCCTGGGCGATGCCGTGCGGGAAGTTCAGCCCGGCCATCTGCTCGTGACCGACCTCGGGGTTGAGGCCGACGAGCTCGGGGTGGGCCAGCTCGTTGATGAACGCCAGCGCGTGGCCGATGGTCGGCAGCAGGATGTCGCCGCGCGGCTCGTTCGGCTTGGGCTCGATCGCGAAGCGCAGGTCGTAGCCCTGCTCCAGGACGTACTCGCCGAGGAGGTCGAAGGCCTCCTTGAAGCGGTCGAGGGCGACCCGCACGTCCTTGGCGGCACCGGACTCGGCGCCCTCGCGGCCGCCCCAGGCGACGTAGACCTTGGCGCCCAGCTCGGCGGCGAGGTCGATGTTGCGGATGGTCTTGCGGAGCGCGAAGCGCCGGACCTCGCGGTCGTTGGCGGTGAAGCCGCCGTCCTTGAAGACCGGGTGCGTGAAGAGGTTGGTGGTGGCCATCGGCACCTTCAGGCCGGTGGCGTCCAGGGCCTGGCGGAACCGCTTGATGTGGCCCTCGCGGGCGGTGTCGTCCGAGCCGAAGGGGATCAGGTCGTCGTCGTGGAAGGTGACGCCGTACGCGCCGAGCTCGGCCAGCCGGTTGACGCTCTCGACGGGGTCGAGGGCGGGCCGGGTGGCGTCGCCGAAGGGATCGCGGCCCTGCCAGCCGACGGTCCAGAGACCGAAGGTGAACTTGTCCTCGGGGGTGGGGGTGAAACTCATCGCGGCGGCTCCTATTCGTAAGACCACTGAACAAATTAATATGCCATCGCCGCTTTGTGAAGGGAGCCGCAGGATGGGTAACGGACCGATCGCGCTGGGTGTGGACAGCTCCACCCAGTCGACCAAGGTGCTCGCAGTCGACGTGGAGACGGGCGAGGTGCTGGCCAGGGGACAGGCCCGGCACACGGTGAGTGAGGGCGCGGGCCGCGAGACCGACCCCGAGGTGTGGTGGCGTGCGCTCGGCGCCGCGCTCGCCCAGATCGGGCCGTACGCGGAGCGCGCCGACGCCATCTCGGTCGGCGGCCAGCAGCACGGCCTGGTCGTCCTCGACCCGGTCGGCCGGCCCCTGCGGCCCGCCCTGCTCTGGAACGACGTGCGGTCCGCCCCGCAGGCCGCCGCGCTGGTGGAGCGGCACGGCGCCGCGTACTGGGCGGAGCGCTTCGGCAGCGTGCCCGGCACGAGCTTCACCGTGACCAAGTGGGCCTGGCTCACCGAGCACGAGCCGGAGACCGCCAAGGCCGCCGCGGCCGTGCGCCTCCCGCACGACTTCCTCACCGAACGGCTCGGCGGCGCCGGCGTCACCGACCGGGGCGACGCCTCCGGCACCGGCTGGTGGGCCACCGACACCGAGACGTACGACGAGGCCCTGCTCGCCGAGATCGGCCTCGACCCGGCCCTGCTGCCCCGGGTCCTCGGCCCCGGCGAGGCTGCGGGGGTCACCCTGCCCGGGCTGCCGCTGCGCGAGGGCGTCCTGGTCGGCGCGGGCACCGGCGACAACGCCGCCGCGGCCCTCGGCCTCGGGCTCCTCCCCGGTCAGCCCGCGCTGAGCCTCGGCACCTCCGGCACGGTCTACACCCCCGCCGCCACCCGGCCCACCGACCCCACCGGCATCGTCGCCGGCTTCGCGGGCGGGCACGGCGACTGGCTGCCGCTGGCCTGCACCCTCAACTGCACCCTCGCCGTCGACAAGATCGCGGGGCTGCTCTCCCTGGACCGGGAGGCGGTCGAGCCGGGCGGCGGCACGGTCCTGCTGCCCTTCCTCGACGGCGAGCGCACCCCCAACCTGCCGTACGCCTCCGGGCTGCTCACCGGGCTGCGGCACGACACCACCCCCGGGCAAATCCTCCAGGCCGCGTACGACGGCGCGGCGTACGCCCTGCTCACCGCACTCGACCAGGTGCTCGCGGTCGACGGCACCACCTCCGACGAGCCCCTGCTGCTCATCGGCGGCGGCGCCCGCGGCACGGCGTGGCGGGAGACCGTACGCCGTCTGTCGGGACGGGCCGTCCGGATCCCCGTCGCGGACGAGCTGGTCGCGCTGGGCGCGGCCGCGCAGGCCGCCGGCCTGCTCACCGGGGAGTCCCCGCAGGCCGTCGCCCGCCGCTGGGACACCACGGCCGGCCCCTCCTACGACCCCGTCCCGCGCGACGACGCCGCGCTCGACCGCCTCGCGGCGGCGCTGGCCGACTCCTTCGACGTGCGGTGAGCCCGTCGCCCCGCCCGGGGTCCGGCCGCCGGGCGGGGCGTGCGAGGGTGGGGGCAGGTCGACGTTGACCAGGACGGATGACGGACGAGAGCGGAAGGGGACCGGGGCGTGGCGGAAGGGCCGGGGTCGCAGGCGGGGTTGCGACGGCGGAATCTGGCGCTGGTGATGCGAGCCGTGGCGGAGCACGGCGAGGTCTCGCGCGCGGCCGTCGCCGCCGAGGTCGGGCTGACCCGGGCCACCGTGTCGACCCTCGTCGACGAGCTGCTCGCGGCCGGCCTGCTGGTGGAGCTGGGCACCCAGCGCCCCGGCACGGTCGGCCGCCCCGGCACCGCCCTGGCGCTGAACGACACCGGTCCGGCGGGCCTCGGCGCCGAGGTCGGGGTGGACCACCTCGCCGCCGTCGCGGTCGACCTGCGCGGCACCGTGCGCGCCCGGGCCCGCGTCGAGGCGGACAACCGCGGCCGTCCGGCGCCGGAGGTGCTGCGCGAACTCGCGGCGCTCGTCGGCGAGGTGCGGCAGGAGGCGCGGGCCGCCGGACTGAGCGCGGCCGGACTGACGCTCGCCGTGCCGGGCCTGGTCGGCCGGGACCGGCAGGTCGTGATGCGGGCGCCGAACCTCGGCTGGGAGGACGTCGACGCCGCGGGCTGGTTCGACCGGGCAGGGGCCGACGGCCTGGCCGGAGCCCGCATCCCGGTCACCGTCGAGAACGAGGCCAACCTCGGCGCCCTCGCCGAGCTCTGGCTGGGCGGCCACGAGGGCGTCACCGACTTCGTGCACGTCTCGGCGGAGATCGGCATCGGCGCGGCGCTGGTCGTCGACGGCCGGCTGTTCCGCGGCGCGCGCGGCTTCGCCGGGGAGCTCGGCCACGTGCCCGTGCACCCGACGGGCCCGCGCTGCTCCTGCGGGGCCCGCGGCTGCCTGGAGCAGTACGCGGGCGAGGAGGCCGTGCTGCGGGCCGCGGGCATCGCCCCGGAGCGGCCGGACGCGCTCAAGGCCCTCCAGGCGGCCGCCGTGGAGGGGGACCCGGCGGCGTTGAAGGCGCTCGCGGCCGCCGGGCAGGCCTTCGGGATCGCGCTGAGCGGCGCGGTCAACCTGCTGGACCCGCAGGCCGTCGTGCTGGGCGGCACCCTGGCCTCGCTGGCGCCGTGGCTGCGCTCGGCCGTCGAACGCGAGCTGGGCCGCCGCGTGACGGACCGTCAATGGCGCACGGACGCCGTGCGGGTGTCCCGGCTGGGCCGCGAGGGCGTGCTGCTCGGGGCGGCGTACAGCGTGGTGCGCTCCGTCCTGGACGACCCCCAAGCGCTGCGGACGCGGTAGCCCGCCGGGGCGCCGCCCCGCCAGGGCCCGCGTCCGGACCCGGCGACAGCCTCGCAACGGCTCGTCACAGCTCGTCACACGAGGTACGGAACCGTCACCTCGGGCCGTTACGATGCGCTGCGCGGCGCGGCCGGGGGGCGGCGCCGGTCCGTGTTCCGGAGGGGGATCCCTGTGTTCGTGCTGTCCATCCTGCTGCTCACGGCGGCGGTCGTGCTGTTCTTCGTCGCCCGGGGCCAGAGCTCCGTCGGCTGGAAGCTGGGAGCGGCGCTCAGCGCCCTGGCGGGCGTGCTGGCCGGCGTCTTCGCGTGCGTCCACGTCGTGAGCGCCTACGAGGTCGGCGTCCCGGTGACCTTCGGCAAGGTCGGCTCCCCGCTGACCTCCGGCATCCACTTCAGGTCGCCGTTCACCGACGTCACGTCGTTCTCCACGCGCCCGGTCGACCTCGATCTGCACGACAAGGACGTGGTCGAGGTGCGCTCCTCGCAGGGCGGGGTGCTCTACGCCGACGTGACCATCAAGTGGGCCGTGGTGCCCGCCAAGGCCGTCGAGCTCTACCGGCTGGCGGGCAACGAGGAGGCCATCCAGTCGCGGCTGGTGATGCCGGACAGCCGCGAGATCATCCGCAACGTCTTCGCCAAGCACAGCAGCGAGGAGGGGTACGCCTCCGCCCGCGAGCGGATCGGGTCGGAGATCGACGCCCTGATCAAGCAGCGCCTCGCCCCGCGCGGCATCGACGTCACCGCGGTGAACCTGCGCAACGTGCGGCCCTCCGACCAGTTGCAGGAGCAGATCGACAAGAAGATCCAGCAGCAGCAGGCCACCGAGCGGGCCGTCGAGGCGTCCAGGACGGCCAAGGCCGAGGCGGAGCGCAAGCGGATCGAGGCGGAGGGCATCGCGAGCGCCAACCGGATCATCGCGCGGTCGCTGAGCGACAAGGTGCTGTACAACCAGTGCCTGGACGCCTACCGCGAGGCCGCGAAGTCCAATCCCGTGTACGCGGTTCCCTGCGGCACGGGCGCGAACGGCTCCCCGGTCATCGTGGACGGCACGAAGGACTGACGGCCCGCGCGAGGAGGGCGCGAAGGACGCCACAGGGGCCCGGAACCTCATGGTTCCGGGCCCCTGTCGCCGTCCGGGGCGGGAGCGGTCTCAGACCGCGCTGCCGGCCTTCCAGGCGCTCCAGTTCATGTTCCAGCCGTTGAGGCCGTTCGCCGGGTCGACGGTCTTGTCCTTGGAGTTCTTCACGATCACGACGTCGCCGACGATCGAGTTCGTGTAGAACCAGTAGGCGTCGGTGGAGGTGTCCTTGGCGCCCTTGGTGTCGTTCAGGCCCACGCAGCCGTGGCTGGTGTTGACGGCGCCGAACACCGAGTCGGCGCCCCAGTAGTTGCCGTGGATGAAGGTGCCGGACGTGGTCAGGCGGATGGCGTGCGGCACGTCCTTGATGTCGTACTCGCCCTTGCCGTCGTCGTCGGTGAAACCGACCGTGGCGCCGTTCATCCGGGTCTCGGTGAACTTCTCCGACATCACCATCTGGCCGTTGTAGGTGGTGTTCTCGTCCGAGCCGGCGGAGATCGGGATGTTGCGGATGACCTTGCCGTCGCGCACGACCTTCATCCGGTGGGTCGAGGCGTCGACCGTCGAGACCTGGCTGCGGCCGATCTTGAAGCTGACGGTCTTGTCCTGGACGCCGTAGATGCCGGAGGAGCCCTCGACGCCGTCGAGGTTCAGCTTGAGCGTGACGGTGGAGCCGGCCTGCCAGTAGGACTCGGGGCGGAAGTCGAGCCGGGTGGAGTTGAACCAGTGGCCGACGACCTCCTGGCCGCTGCTGGAGGTCACCGCGATCGCCGACTGGACGGCCTTCTTGTCCTCGATCGCCTTGGTGAAGTTGATCGAGACCGGCATGCCCACGCCGACGGTCTGGCCGTTCTCGGGCGTGTAGTAGCCGATGAAGCTGTGCGCGGAGGTGACCGTGGTGAAGGTGGAGTTCTCGGCGGCCTTGCGGCCCTTGCCGTCCTCCGCCTTGGCGGCGATCTTGTACTGGGTCTCCCGCTTCAGCGGGCCGTCGGGCGCCCAGCTCGAGCCGTCCGCGGAGATCGTGCCCTTGACGGCGGAGCCGTCGGCGACCGAGGTCATGGTGACGCTCGTGAGCTCACCGTCGGTCACCTGCACCTTGGCGCCCGTGTTGATGCTGACGTCGCTGGCGCCGGTCTTCGGGGTGATCGATATTCGGGCGTCCGAGGAGTCCTTGGCCGCCTGCTCGTCGACCGAGGCCTGCGACTTGGCGTTGTTGTCGGAACCGGCCGTGCCCGCCTTGTCCCCCCCGCAGGCGGTCAGCGAGATCGCCCCGACGGCGAGCAGCGCCAGAGCTGCCAGCCCGGCTCGCCGCTTGCGCGAGGGACTCGTGTCGGTGGCTGTGCCGGTCTCGGCGCGCTTCACACAGATCTCCAATGTCTTCCGGTACGCGTTTCCCCCGGCCCGCGTGCGTCGCGGGCCACGGCCCTCGATCGAGCCTCACTCGTACGTCCAGGAACTGCCAGGGTCTTTGGTCCGTTCCCCCACCCCGGGAAGTGTGGGGAAGAACACGTGCGTGACGCACGTGACATGGGCGCGGTCACGCGGCCCGTGCGAAACCCCGGACCCGTGAGGGGCCCGGGGCGGGTGAGTCACGCACTGCCGAAGACGCGTTCAGCGTCCCTGCGGTTCCTCCTCCTCGATGTCGGCTTCGTCCGCCTCGTCGTCCACCTCGTCGTCCACCTCGTCGTCGTAGAGGTCCCACTCGTCGGAGTCGGGGTCGTACTCGGTGTGGGCACAGGACCAGGACGCTTGCACCAGTTCGATCCCCGGCACGCTGGTGACCAGGTCGAACGGATCGACCAGGTAGGCCAGCGCCTCCGACTCGTCCTGCCGCACCGACGCCTCGGCGTGCTGCCGCTCGTCGTCCGGCATGTACTCGTCGCCGCCGATCTGGTCCAGCGCGGCGTCGGTCAGCTCGCCGGACCCGGTGATCTCCAGGACCAGCTCCACCTGGAGCCGCACGTAGCGCGGCCCGCTCTCCCCGGTGGGGATGTCAGTAGTGCTCATGTGACGGAGCGTATGCGGGGGAACGGCCCCCGTTGCGCAGGCAGTCCGCTTCCGCGCGGAAGGATACCCGCGGCGGCCCTCCGCGAACCCGCGGAAGCTCCGGTTCCGGGGTCGAACTTCCCTCAGCGGCGGTTGTCTCACTACCATCGGCCTTCACGGTCAAGTCGCCGCAACCGCTGGGGGATCCGTTGACCTCGCACCGTCCACCCGCCTTCGTCGCCGTCACGGCTGCCGCCGTCCTCGGCGCCCTGTACTTCGTGCCCAACGCGTCCGCCAGTGCCGAGCACACGGCGAACACGAGCGCGCAGTCGTCCGTTTCCACCGCCACCACCGGGTCGGGCACCGACCCGGGACAGCACCTGGCGGACACCGGCAGCGTCGACACCACGCCGTACCTGGTCGGCGGGACCGCCTTCCTCGGCCTGGGCGCGGCGCTCGTGATCAACGCGAGCCGCCGCGCCCGCGAGATGTACTAGGCACTGCCGCCCCGGAACCCGCCCGCCCCGGCCGGAGGCCGGGGCGGTGTCGGTGTCGGGGTGGGGGTCAGGCGAGCGGGCCGGTGACCGACTCGGCCGCCGCCACCAGACCGCCGCCGCGCACGAAGTCGTACGCCGCCTCCAGGTCCGGGGACAGGAAGCGGTCCGGACCGGGGCCGCCCACTCCGGCCTCGCGCGCCGCCTTCAGCACGGCCTGGGTCGCCGGGGCGGCCACCAGTACCTCGCTGCCCTGCACGCGCAGCTCGACGGCGCGCGACGCGGCCATCAGCTCGACCGCCACGATCCGGGCCAGGTTGTCCACCGCCTGCCGCAGCTTGCGCGCGGCCGACCAGCCCATCGACACGTGGTCCTCCTGCATCGCCGAGGACGGGATGGAGTCCACCGAGGCCGGGACCGCGAGCCGCTTGTTCTCGCTGACCAGCGCGGCCTGCGTGTACTGGGCGATCATCAGGCCGGAGTCCACGCCCGGGTCGTCGGCCAGGAAGGCGGGCAGGCCGTGCGAACGGCTCTTGTCCAGCAGCCGGTCGGTGCGCCGCTCCGCTATCGACCCGAGGTCGGCCGCCGCGATGGCCAGGAAGTCCAGCACGTAGGCGACGGGGGCGCCGTGGAAGTTGCCGTTGGACTCCACCCTCCCTCCCCCAGAGCCTTCGGCCTGGGAGGTACCCCCAGCGAAGACGACCGGGTTGTCGACGGCGGAGACCAGCTCGCGGTCGGCGACCGTCATGGCGTGCGTCACGGTGTCCCGGCCGGCGCCGGCCACCTGCGGGGCGCAGCGGATCGAGTACGCGTCCTGGACCCGCGGTGCGTCGTCCTGGTGGTGCCCGGTGAGCCCGGAGCCGGCGAGCACACGGCGCATGTTCTCGGCGCTGGCCGCCTGGCCGGGGTGCGGGCGGATCGCGTGCAGCTCGGGGGCGAGCACCTTGTCGGTGCCCAGCAGCGCCTCCATCGACAGCGCGGCGGTGACGTCGGCGGCGGTGAACAGCCGGCGCAGGTCGTCGATGGCCATCACGAGCATGCCGAGCATGCCGTCGGTGCCGTTGATGAGGGCCAGGCCCTCCTTCTCGCGCAGCTCGACGGGCTCGATGCCGTGCTCGGCCAGCAGCTCCGCGGCGGGGCGCACGACGCCGTCGGGGCCCTCCGCCTCGCCCTCGCCCATCAGGACCAGCGCGCAGTGCGACAGCGGTGCCAGGTCGCCGGAGCAGCCCAGGGAGCCGTACTCGTGGACGACGGGGGTGATGCCGGCGTTGAGCAGCGCGGCCATCGTCTCGGCGACGACCGGACGGACACCGGTACGGCCGGAGGCCAGCGTCTTCAGCCGCAGGAACATCAGCGCGCGCACCACCTCGCGCTCCACGTGCGGGCCCATGCCGGCGGCGTGCGAGCGCACCAGGCTGCGCTGCAGCTGCACGCGCAGCTCGGGGCTGATGTGCCGCACCGCGAGCGCGCCGAAGCCCGTCGAGACGCCGTAGACCGGCTCCGGTTTCGCCGCCAGGGCCTCCACGACCTCGCGCGCCGCGGCGATCCCGGCCAGCGCCTCCGCCGACAGCTCGACCCGCGCACCACCGCGGGCCACCGCCAGCACGTCCTCCGCCGCGGCCCCGTGGGCCCCGATCACCACGTTATGCATACTCATATTCACGAACCCTACGGACTGAATCGCAACCTGTCACGTGCCCGACGGGCCTCTTCCGCGCGGCCCCCGCCGCACCCGCCGGCCCGTCCCATGGTGCGCTCCCCGGGCCCCGGGCCGGCGGGTGCGGCGGGGGCCGCGCGGAAGAGGCCCGTCGGGCACGTG
>NZ_JARAVO010000281.1:0-11740 GCF_033792805.1 Streptomyces sp. PA03-1a | reverse complement strand
GTGCCCCCGAAGGCGACCGGGACGCACGTCCCCCTCCCCGACGGCATACGCCTGACGGCGTGGGTCACCGGCGACGGGCACGGGGTCACGGTGATCATCCGCAATCCCCACCCGGCCCGTTCCCTGGCCGGGGCCGCGTGGCGGTCCGCCTTCACCGCGGACGGGTCCGCGTCACCGGTGCTCCGCGTCACCGTCCACGGGGTGCCGTACGCCTGGGAGCCGTCCGCCGGGGAGAGCGCCTTCCCCGAGGACGCCGAACTGGCGTGCCGCGCGCAGGGCGGCGACCCCGTCCCGGGGCCCCCCGAGGCCGGGCAGCCGGTGGAGGTCACGCTGCGGGAGGGGCGGCCACCGGTCACCAAGACGCTGTGGACACCGCTGAGCTGACCGCCCGGAGCCTGCTCACCGCACCATGCCGGCCGCCGCCAGCGTACGGGCGAGGTCGGAGCGCGACCGGATGCCGAGCTTGCGGTACACCCGCGTGAGGTGCGCCTCCACGGTCTTGCGGGACAGGAACAGGGTCGAGGCGGTCTCCAGGTTGCTCAGCCCCCCGGCGACGGCGCGGGCTATCTGGAGTTCCTGGGCGGTCAGCAGGTCGGCGAGGGAGACCTGCGCCCGCTGCGGCGCGACGCGGTGTCCGGCCGCCGCCAGTTCGGCCTCCGCCCTCGCGGCCCAGGGACGCGCGCCCAGCGCGCTGAAGGTGGTGAGGGCCGCGAGCAGCGGGACGCGGGCCTCCGCGGGGCGGCGCAACCGCCGCATCACCTCCCCGTGCACCAGAGCCGTCCGCGCCTGGTCGAAGGGCATCTCCCGGCGGGCGTGCGCCCGGTCCGCCGCGGCGAACAGCCGTACCGCCTCGTCCGCGTCGGTCGCCAGCAGACCGCGGCAGCGTGCCGTCGCCGCCTCGGGCCAGGCCAGGCCGGTGGCCCGGGCCCGCTCGTCGAGCCAGTCGGCCAGGCCGGCCGCCCGGTCGCGGTTCCCGCCGCGGACGTGCGCCTCCGCCAGGTCGGCCACGAAGGTCAGCATGTTGGGATTGCCCAGCCCGCAGTCCTCGGCGAGCGCGAAGGCCCGCTCCAGATGGCGAACGCACTCGTCCGGGTCACCCGCGGTGAGTGCCGCCGAGCCGAGGGCCCCGAGAGCCAGGACTTCCAGGCCGTGCGTCACCGGCCAGCCGTTCCGCTCCCGATAGGCCGCGATGTGCCGCTCGCAGCCCTGGCGGTCGCCGCGGCGCCCGTCGATACGGGCGAGCAGGATGGCGGCGTAGCTGCCCATGGTGACCTGGCCCAGCTCGCGTGCCCAGCGGACGGCCTCGACGGCGTCGGCCCTCGCCGCCGCCCAGTTCCGCCAGCTCTCGGCCTCGCACCGGCCGGCCAGGGCGTAGGCGAGCAGTCCCACCGAGGCGCCGCGCCGGATCCGCTCGACGACCTCGCCGAGCAGGGAGGCCGCGGCAGCGTCCTCGTCGGCCCAGGAGAGGGCCTCGCCTATCTGCACCGTCAGTTGCTGCAGCTCGGGGGTGACGGCCTCGGGAAGGGCCGCCCGCTCCCGCAGCAGCAGTTCCCTGCCTTCCCGCACCTGGCCGGCCAGCGCCATGGTGGCACCGAGCAGGGCACCGCCCAGTCGTGGCCGCCGTCCCGGTGCGCCGTGCCCGTCACCGCCGGTTCCGGAGGGGGCCGTCCCGGCCGTCCCCTCGGTGAACTCCGCGCAGCGGCGGGCGAGATCGAGCGCGAGGCCGGTCTGCCCGGACATGGCGGTGGGCAAGGTGGCTGCGCCGTACAGCACACCGGCGCGGTGCGGGTCGACGGCGCGCACGCTCTCGGCGGCCGACACCAGGACGCGGTGCGCGCGCCCGGGATCGCCCAGCCAGGCGTGCGCCTGTCCGCGGACCAGGTCGATGTCCGCGGTGAGGCGGAGGTCCGGACTCCACCGCAGCGCCTCCTCGCACCAGTGGACGGTCTTGCGCGCGGCGCCGCTGTGGAAACCGTCGACCGCCGCGTTGAGCAGGCGCACCGCCCGGTCGGACGGCGCCGGAGACAGCTCGGCGGCCCGGTGCCAGGTCTCCGCGGCGCTGCCCGGCGCACCACGCCGCCTCGCCTGTTCGGCCGCGTCCGCCAGTGCCCTGGCCACCTGTTCGTCGGGCCCCGTGGCGGCCGCCGCGAGATACCAGGCCCGGAGCTCGGGAGGAGCGCAGTCGGCCAGGACCCGGTACATCCGCAGCCGTCGCGCCGGCGGGCATCCGTGCAGCACCAGCCCCCGCAGCACGGGGTGGCGCAGCCGGTACCCGGATCCCGGTTCGAGGACAACGAGGCCGGCGGCCTCGGCCGGCTGCAGCGCTGCCGTCGACAGACCCACCGAGGCCAGCACCGTCTCGAAGACGGTGCCGTCCCCCGAGCGGCTCGCCGCCAGGTAGGTCAGCGCCTCCCGGGCGGCCGGGGGCAGTGCCCGCAAGGGTCCCCGCCAGGCGCGTTCGACCAGCGGGCGGGGGCTGGACCAGGCACCGGCCAAGGGATCCTCTGCCTCGTCCGCCGACGGATCCGGAGCGTGCCTCCTGTCCCGCAGCAACGCGGCGTACTCGACCAGTACGAGGGGGTTCCCGAGGCTCAGCTCCACCAGCCGGGCCACGGCGGCGTCCTCCGGATCGAGCCCCATGCCCAGGAGCAGCTCCGCGCAGGCGGCGCCGTCCAGGCCGGACAGGGCCAGCCCGGGCACGCCGGCCCAGCCCGTCTCCGGTTCGGCGCCGTGCCGGGTCGCCATGGCCAGCAGCACGCGCTCCCGCTCGAGCCGGCGGGCCACGAACTGCAGCACGTGCCGGGAGGACGAGTCCGCCCACTGCAGGTCGTCCACGAGGACGAGCAGCGGTTCGGCATCCCCGGCCGCGGCCAGGACGCCGAGGGCACCCGAGCACACCGCGTACAGGGTGGGCTCCGCCGGCTCCGACAGCGCCAGGCAGCCTTCGAGCGCGCGCCGCTGAGGCGGCGGCAGCTCCGCGAAGTGTGCGCGCAGTGGGAGCAGGACGTCGGCGAGTACGGAGTACGGAAGCACCGCCTCGGACTCCACGCCGCGCGCCCGCAGGACCCGCCCCGCGTGACCGCGCGCCGCGTAGGCCAGCAACTCGCTCTTGCCGACCCCCGGCTCGCCGGTCAGCAGGACGGCCCCGCCCCGTTCCGGGAGCCCGGCCAGCAGACCGTCCAGCTCCGCGCGCTCCCGCGCCCGGCCGAACAGCCGCAGTCCACCCGGTGCGTCATCCCCACCGGTCCCCCCGGCACTTCCGGTCCCCACCGCGTTCTCCGTGTCCATCGCCCCACCCCGAAGTCTCCGGCCACCACGTCGCGGACCAGATTGCCGCAGTCCTTGTGATGCCGCAGCCACCGGGATGGTGGGCCCTGGCGTGCGGTGACGATCGGGGACGTCCCGGGCGGCGCCGCGCCGGTGTGGCTGCCGGCGCACGTACTGCTCTCCCGGCGTTCCCAACGGCCTTGGGCCCGGGGCCCGCTGAGGCCCGCGGACCCACGCGCCGGGCCTCAGACCGTCAGGACGACCTTCCCGAACAGGTCCCCGCCCGCCATCTTCTCGAAGCCCTCGCGGGCCCGGTCCAGCGGCAGCACGGTGTCGATGACCGGGCGCACCCCGGTGACGGCGCAGAAGCTCAGCAGGTCCTCCAGCTCGTCCTTGGTGCCCATGGTCGAGCCGACGACTTTCAGTTCCAGGAAGAAGATCCGGTTGAGCTCCGCGGCCTTCGGGTTGGGCCCGGAGGTCGCGCCGGAGATCACCAGCGTGCCGCCGGGGCGCAGCGACTTGACCGAGTGGGACCAGGTCGCGGCGCCGACGGTCTCGATGACCGCGTCCACGCGCTGCGGCAGCCGGGCGCCCGGCTCGAAGGCGGCGTCGGCGCCGAGGTCCTCGGCGCGCCCCCGCTTGGCCTCGTCGCGGCTGGTGGCGAAGACCCGCAGGCCCGCGGCCTTGGCCAGCACGATGGCGGCGGTGGCGACGCCGCCGCCCGCGCCCTGGACCAGGACGGAGTCACCGGGGCGCACACCCGCGTTGGTGAAGAGCATCCGGTAGGCGGTCAGCCAGGCCGTGGGCAGGCAGGCGGCCTCCTCGAAGGAGAGCTCCTTCGGCTTGGGCAGCAGGTTCCAGGTGGGCACGGAGACCTTCTCGGCGAAGGTGCCCTGGTACTTCTCGGTGAGGATGCTGCGCGGCTCGTCGGGGCCCACCCCGTGCCCGCTCAGGCCGACGACGGGGTAGACGACGACTTCGTTGCCGTGCTCGTCGATCCCGGCGGCGTCGCAGCCGAGGATCATCGGCAGGCTCTCCTCGCCGAGCCCCACCCCGCGCAGCGACCACAGGTCGTGGTGGTTCAGGGAGGCGGCCTTGACGGTGACGGTGCTCCAGCCGGGCCGTGCCTCCGGCTCGGGGCGCTCCCCGAGTTCGAGGCCGCTCAGCGGCTGGTCGCGGTCGATTCGGGCGGCGTAGGCAGCGAACATGACCTTGACGCTAGCGCCGCGCGGTGCCCCGGCGTAACCGCACGGGGATGTGACACGCGCCGCGCGGTGCGGTGCCCCCGACCGGCGGGCACCGCGCCGCGCGGGCGGCGTGGTCTGCGGGCGTACGGCGCGCTCAGCGCCGGGCGACGCCCTCGGCGCGTGCGGCCGCGGCCACGGCGGCGGAGACCGCGGGGGCCACGCGCTCGTCGAAGGGCGAGGGGATCACGCAGTCGGCGGACAGTTGGCCGTCCACGACGGCGGCCAGCGCCTCGGCGGCGGCGATCTTCATGCCCTCGGTGATCCGGGAGGCCCGCACCTGCAGCGCGCCCGCGAAGATGCCGGGGAAGGCGAGCACGTTGTTGATCTGGTTCGGGAAGTCGCTGCGCCCGGTGGCGACGACGGCCGCGTACCTGTGCGCCACGTCGGGGTGGATCTCCGGCGTGGGGTTGGCCATCGCGAAGATGAAGCAGCCCTTCGCCATGGTGGCCACGGCCTCCTCCGCCACGGTGCCGCCGGAGACGCCGATGAAGACGTCCGCACCCGCGAGCGCCTCCTCCAGGGTCCCGGTGAGCCCGGCCCGGTTGGTGTACGTGGTGAGCTCGCGCTTGGCGGAGTTCAGGTCCTCGCGGCCCGCGTGCACCACGCCCTTGCGGTCGGTGACGGCGACGTCCCCGATGCCGGCCTCGACGAGGATCTTGGCGATGGCGACGCCCGCGGCACCGGCCCCGGAGATCACCGCGCGCAGTTCGCCCAGCGCGCGCCCGGTCAGCCGGGTGGCGTTGCGGAGCGCGGCGAGCGTGACGACGGCCGTGCCGTGCTGGTCGTCGTGGAAGACCGGGATGTCCAGGCGCTCCTGCAGCTTGCGCTCGATCTCGAAGCAGCGGGGGGCGGAGATGTCCTCCAGGTTCACCCCGCCGAAGGAGGGTGCGAGGCGCACGACGGTGTCGACGATCTCGTCCACGTCGGTGGTGGCGAGCGCGATCGGGACCGCGTCCACGCCGCCGAACTGCTTGAAGAGGATCGCCTTGCCCTCCATCACCGGCAGGGACGCCTCCGGGCCGATGTCACCGAGGCCCAGCACCGCCGTACCGTCCGTGACCACGGCCACGACCTGGGACTTCCACGTGTAGTCGTGGACCAGCTCGGGCTGCTCGGCGATGGCGGTGCACACCCGGGCCACGCCCGGCGTGTAGGCGAGCGACAGGTCGTCGGCGTTCCGCACCGGGACGGTGGCGGTCACCTCCATCTTGCCGCCGCGGTGGAGGGCGAACACCGGGTCCACGGGGCTTTCCGGGCCGTCGCTGTCGGCGCTCTCCGCGTGATCGGTGCTGTCGGTGCTGTCCGTGCCGTCGGTGCGAGGATTGACAATCTCCGCTGCCACTGTTGACCCCTTTGTCCGAATTGTCTATGAGGGTACTACCCCCTACAACAGGGGATAGGTGGGCTCGGCTTCCGTACACCCGGACTCGAGTGGTCCCGGGCGCGACGGAGGCCAGGCGCGCCGCACGCACGCCGAGGGGCCCCCGGTGAGGGGTAAGGGTCTGTTGTACCGGAAGACGGTTTCCGCTGACGAGTCCGTGCGCCGCACCACGGTGTCGCACATCGGGAACTTCTGCGCACAACGCAACAAGTCGTCCGAATAGCGGGACAAGGAAAGTGATGCACGCAACTTCGCAGCACGGCCCCATCACGGTCCGGCCTTGGTGTACCGGCCTGGTGGGGGGCCAGGGGATCGCCCGTTATGCGATTTTGACACATCCGGACACCCAAGAGGACGTGTCCGGATGGCAAGATGCGGAGATCACACGCGTTCACGACACCCGAACGTGTGTACCCGGAAGATCGGCTGCTCCCAGGATTCCCCGCAGGAGGAACCAGCAATGACCGCACGTACCACCCGTCGCTCGACCGTGACGAGCCGCTTCGCCGCGGTCGGAGCGATCGCGGTCGCCGGCGCCCTCGTCCTCACCGGTTGCGGCGACCAGACGGACAAGGGCGGCTCCTCGTCCGCGTCGAGCGACGCGTCCAAGGCGCCCCTCTTCGACAAGCTGCCGAAGTCGGTGCAGTCGGCGGGCGTGCTCAAGGTCGGCTCGGACATCGCGTACCCGCCGGTGGAGTTCGTCAAGGACGGCAAGAACGTCGGCATCGACCCGGACCTGGCCGACGCGATGGCCAAGCAGCTCGGCGTGAAGGTCGAGTTCAACAACGGCACCTTCGACACCCTGCTCACCGGTCTGCGCGCCAAGCGCTACGACATGGTGATGTCCGCGATGAGCGACACCAAGGACCGCCAGGAGGGTGTCGACTCCTCCACGGGCAAGAAGGTCGGCGAGGGCGTCGACTTCGTGGACTACTTCACCGCGGGCTCCTCGATCATCGTGAAGAAGGGCAACCCGGAGGGCGTCAAGTCGCTCGCCGACCTGTGCGGCAAGAAGGTGGCCGTGCAGCGCGGCACCACTTCCCAGGACCTGCTCAAGGCCCAGAAGTGCGACAAGCCGATGTCGATCCAGGCCTTCGACACCGACACCGAGGCGCAGACCCGCCTGAAGGCCGGCGGCGTCGTCGCCGACGTCTCCGACTTCCCGGTCGCCGCGTACGCCGTGAAGACCTCCGGCGGCGGCAACGACTTCGAGCTCGCCGGCGAGCAGGTCGAGGCCGGCCCGTACGGCATCGCGGTCGCCAAGACCAACACCGAGCTGCGCGACGCGCTGCAGGCCGCGCTGACCGCCGTCATCAAGGACGGCTCCTACACCAAGGTCCTGGAGAAGTGGGGCGTCACCGACGGCGCCGTCACCGAGGCCAAGATCAACGGCGGCTCCTGAGTCACGACAGCAAGAGGCTTCCCTCCATGTCCGAAGCGAATGACAAGGTCCCGGCCGGCACCCCGGCCGGGACCCCGCCCGCCGAGGCCTCCCGCCCGGAGGCCATCAAGGCGATCCCCGTACGGCACTACGGCCGCTGGATCTCGGCGATCCTGGTGCTCGCCGTGCTCGGGCTGCTGGTCAACGCGTTCGCCAACGCGAACGTGAACTACGGGGCGATCCCGGACTTCCTGTTCGATTCCGCGGTGCTCAAGGGCCTGCGGAACACGGTCGTCATCACCGTGGTCTCGATGGCGCTGGGCCTGGTCCTGGGCATCGTGCTCGCGGTGATGCGGCTGTCGAAGAACCCCGTGACCTCCTCGGTGGCCTGGGGCTACATCTGGTTCTTCCGCGGCACCCCGGTCTACGTCCAGCTGCTCATCTGGTTCAACCTGGCGCTGATCTTCCCGGTCATCAATCTCGGCTTCTACAAGGACGAGATGAACCAGTTCATGACCCCCTTCATGGCCGCGCTGCTCGGCCTGGGTCTGAACGAGGCCGCGTACATGTCCGAGATCGTGCGGGCCGGCATCCAGTCCGTCGACGAGGGCCAGACCGAGGCGTCGCACGCGCTGGGCATGACCCAGGGCCAGAACCTGCGCCGTGTGGTGCTGCCGCAGGCGATGCGGGTGATCGTCCCGCCGACCGGCAACGAGTTCATCAACATGCTGAAGACCTCGTCGCTGGCCGCGCAGGCCGCCCAGTACGCCGAACTGCTGCGCTCCACCACCGACATCGGCAACACCACCGGTGCCACCGTGGAGATGCTCTTCCTCGCCGCGGTCTGGTACCTGGTCCTCACCTCGGTGTTCTCGGTGGGCCAGTACTACCTGGAGCGCCGTTACGCCCGCGGGACGACCCGCAACCTGCCGCCCACCCCGTGGCAGCGGGTCAAGGCCAACCTGGGCACCTTCCGCCGCCCGGAGGTGGCACGATGACCGACTTCAGCAAGGGCACCGGCGCCCACCCGATGGTCAAGGCCGAGGCGGTGCACAAGCACTTCGGCCTGGCCCACATCCTCAAGGGCATCGACCTGGAGGTCGCCCCGCGTGAGGTGTTCTGCCTGATCGGCCCGTCGGGCTCGGGCAAGTCCACCTTCCTGCGGTGCATCAACCACCTGGAGAAGATCAGCGGCGGCCGGCTCTCGGTCGACGGCGAGCTGGTCGGCTACCGGCAGAAGGGCGACAAGCTCTACGAGCTCAAGGACCGCGAGGTCGCCGCGAAGCGCCGCGACATCGGCATGGTCTTCCAGCGCTTCAACCTCTTCCCCCACATGACCGCGATCGAGAACGTGATCGAGGCTCCGGTGCGGGTGAAGAAGGAGGCCAAGGCCGTCGCCCGCGAGCGCGCGCTGGCCCTGCTGGACCGGGTCGGCCTGCGCGACAAGGCCGGGCACTACCCCGCCCAGCTCTCCGGTGGTCAGCAGCAGCGGGTGGCCATCGCCCGCGCGCTGGCGATGGAGCCGAAGCTGATGCTCTTCGACGAGCCCACCTCCGCGCTCGACCCGGAGCTGGTCGGCGACGTCCTGGACGTCATGCGGGGCCTCGCCGAGGACGGCATGACGATGATCGTGGTCACCCACGAGATGGGCTTCGCCCGCGAGGTCGGCGACGCCCTGGTCTTCATGGACGACGGCGTCGTCGTCGAGTCCGGCCACCCGCGCGACGTGCTCACCGACCCGCAGCACGACCGCACCAAGGCCTTCCTCTCCAAGGTCCTCTGACCGCGCGTGCGTGAGGGGCGGCGCCGATCGGCGCCGCCCCTCACGCGTTCCCCCGCTGCGGGGTACGGATTACTTCAGCCCGAGGACGATCGCATCCGACACCGAACGCCAGACCTCCCGGGCCTCGCCGAAGCCGGCCTCCCGCAGGGCCGCGGCGTGCCAGGCCGGGGGCAGCTCGTCGCCGTCGGCGTGGGAACCGTAGATCACGAACCGCTCCTCGGTGGGACCGGCCAGCACGGGGTCGGCCTTTGCGGTGGCCCACCACTGCTCCCAGTCCAGCACGCCCTCCGCCCTCCGCCGCTCGCGGCGGGCCCGGTCCAGCTCGCGCACGGCCGCGTTGAGCCGCGGCGTCGAGGCGTCGGGCATGTGGTCGGCGTTGAGGAACACCCCGCCGTCGCGCAGCAGGCCGGCCAGCGTCCCGTACAGGGCCTCGAGCGGCCCGGGCTTCAGCCAGTGCAGGGCGGTCGCGGTGAGCACGGCGTCGTAGGTGTCGTACGGCAGGGCCTGCGGCCAGTGCGGGTCGCGCAGGTCGGCGGTGACGAACTCGATCCTGCGCTCGCCGGCGAAGTGGCCGCGGGCGATCGCCAGCAGCGCCGGGTCGAGGTCCACGCCGGTCGACACGGCGTCCGGGAAGCGCCGCAGCAGCCGGTCGGAGATGCTGCCCGTGCCGCAGGCCAGGTCCAGCACCCGGGGTGCGGGGCCGACCAGCGCCTCCACCATGTCGAGCATGACCCGGAACCGCTCCTCGCGGTCCGGCAGGTACCACTCCTGCTGCCGGTCCCAGCTGTCCTGCCAGGCCTGCCAGTCGGTCACCGCCGCAGTGGTGTCGGACATACGGTTCCCCTCCAGTCGTAATACCCTTAGAGCAAGAGCAGTCATTACCGACCTTAGAGCGCACGCGTAAGGACTACAAGTGGAACTCGCCTATTACTCCGACTACGCCGTGCGCCTGGTGAACAGCGAGGAGCCCGAGCGCGGCATCGACCATCTGACCTCGGTCGATGCCGTGCGCGAGCTGTTCGGTCCGGCCAGCCAGGCGGCGGGCCGCGTGGGCGACGCCGACGTACAGCGGCTGCGCACCGTCCGGACCCGGCTGCGCGGCGTCTTCGAGGCCGCCTCCGAGGGCGACGAGGTGCGCGCCGTGGACCTGCTGAACGCACTGCTGCTGGAGTTCCCGGTCAGCCCGCAGATCTCCGGCCACGAGTACCTCGACGAGAGCGGCCGGCCGGACTGGCACATGCACCTCGCCGAGCACGCGGCCACGGCGACCGCCTCCTACGCCGCGACCGCCTGCATGGGCCTGGCCTTCCAGCTCACCGACCTCGGTGTGGACCGGCTCGGCATCTGCCAGGCCACCACGTGCCGCAACGCCTACATCGACACCTCGACCAACCGGTCCCGCCGCTACTGCTCGGACCGCTGCGCGACCCGCGCCAACGTCGCGGCCTACCGCGCCCGCAAGCGCCTGGAGAACGAGCGGTCCGCCCTGAGCGGCCTGACGCAGGACACCAGCCAGCCCGCCACGCCGGCCGCCGACCGCTGAACCTCGCGCGGCGGCCGGAAGCGCCCGCGTCCCCGGGCGAGCACCAGCTCGTCCGGGACGGTGCCGAACTCCCTGCTGTCGTTCTCCACGAAGGTGTTGTCGCCCAGCACCCACCAGCCGCCCTCGCGCCGCTCCACGGCGCGTTTGACGATCAGCAGGTCCTGCTGGAGCGGATGGCGCAGCACCACCACGTCACCCTCGCGGACCTCCGCGGCACTCCTGACGTGCTGCACCAGCAGCCAGTCGCCGTGCTGCAGCGTCGGCACCATCGACGGACCTGTCACCTCGACCAGCTGGTACGGCACTCTCCTCCTCTGCCCAAGCCCGGGCTCACGCATGCTCAGCCTCCTCCTCCATGCTCCACCAGCCCAGGGTGACACCAGACTTTTGTCCTAAGCACCAAGGGGCACCCGAGAAAACCACTCGACAGGGGAGTAATCTCCCTGGTGGAAAGACGATCACGAGGAAGGACAGTCATGCTCGCTCGCCTGTTCGCGCCCAAGGTCAAGGTCAGCGCCCACTGCGACCTGCCCTGCGGTGTCTACGACCCGGCCCAGGCCCGCATCGAGGCGCAGTCCGTCAAGGCGGTCCAGGAGAAGTACCAGGCCAACGAGGACCCGCACTTCCGGGCCCGCGCCATCGTCATCAAGGAGCAGCGCGCGGAGCTCGTCAAGCACCACCTGTCGGTGCTGTGGAGCGACTACTTCAAGGCGCCGCACTTCGAGAAGTACCCGCAGCTGCACCAGCTCTTCAACGACGCGCTGAAGGCGGGCAGCGCCGCCAAGGCCTCGACCGACCCGGCGACCGGCCAGAAGCTGCTCGACCTGATCGACCAGATCGACGCCATCTTCCAGGAGACGAAGAAGGCCTGACCTGGCGTCGGCGAACCGCGCCCGGTCCGGGCGGCCCCGCAGGGGCCCGCGCGGACCGGGCGCGGTCGTACGCGCCCCCCGATCGGACCGTGACCTCAGGACAGCGCTTCCCGGCGCGCTTTGAATGGGCGCCATGCCGCTGCGCTCCCCCCGGACCTCACGCCCCCGCGCCCTGGCCGCACTCGGCCTGGTGGCCGCGCTGACCGCCGGTGGTCTCGCCGACGCGGTCGCCCTGGCACCCTCCGCGCACGGGGCGGACCCGCCCC